>JAZSID010000139.1:0-29022 GCA_045533625.1 Acutalibacteraceae bacterium
CCGCAGGGGAAGATATCATCTGCCCGTCAAATTTATGTATTTCTGACGGGAACATAATATGTTCCCCTACGGACACGATTCCGTCTCAGGGGTCGTAGGGTTTGGGTTTCCCGAACCGAAAATTGTTCGTTATTCAACGGGACGTCGAGGACGTCGTCCCCTACGTACGCGATTTTAATCGTGCGTTATAATCAGCGGCGCAGCCCCACAACTATTCATTATTATCTCTTATCTATTATCTGCAAAGGTGTGTAACCTTTGCCCGACAAATCCGAATTTGTTGAGATGTTTAATTTTTTGCTTTAGATACTCCTGTTATTATTCAAAAGTCAACCTGACTTTGCAAAGGTTTTTATCAATGTAAACTCAGGTTGATTGTTTTTATATCTGCAAGGTTGTATAATGTTAGCAGAGGTGATTTGCATGAGCAAAAAAGTATGCGAAAAGGAAAAGATTGGTTTTTATCTTCACAACACCGAAAACTTGTGATATAATACCTCGGTATTATACTTTAAAGGGGTGACGGTATGTCTGACAAAAGAAACAGATTCTATGCTGAAAGGCTTTCAAGGCTTATTCAGGCGGAAACAATTTCCACTTTCAACCAGACGGACAGAACCAAATTCTACCGTTTTCACGATATCTTGCGTGAAATGTTTCCGAATCTTTTCCCGGTATGCTCCTTTGAGGATTTTAACGGCAGCTTTATGATGAAGTGGAAAGGAAGCACAGACGAACAGCCCGTAATGTTTATGAATCATCACGACGTTGTTGAAGCTTCGGGTGAGTGGAAGCATCCGCCGTTTTCGGGAGTAATTGCCGAAGGTAAGGTCTGGGGCCGAGGTACCCTTGATACAAAAGGCGGTCTTTGGGCGATGCTTCAGGCGGCTGATGAGCTTGTCGCGGAAGGCTTCACTCCGCAGAGGGATACATACTTCGTTTCTGCCTGTACGGAAGAATGTGACGGCTCAGGTGCGGATATGATTTCGCACGAGCTTCTTCTTCACGGAATCCATTTTTATATGGTACTTGATGAGGGCGGCATGATCCTTGAAGAGCCTATCGGTGGTGCGAAAGGTACTTACGCAATGATAGGTGTCGGAGAAAAAGGATGTGCAGATTTAAAGTTTATCGCGCGTTCTTCAGGCGGTCACGCATCAACACCCGGCAAGAATACACCGCTTGTCCGACTCGGTCAGTTTATGGCAGCTGTTGAGAAAAAGAATCTTTTTGAAGCAAAAATTTCACCCACGGTTGCCAAAACCTTTTCAAGTGTTGCCGAAACGATGTCGGGCCCGTTGAAATTCGTTCTTGCAAATTCACGTCTGTTCTCTCCGTTACTCAAAAAAGTTATGCCGATGGTATCTGCACCCGGTAATGCGATGCTTCGCACAACTGTTGCTTTCACAATGGCATCAGGCTCGGAGGGCACAAACGTCCTTCCGCAGGAAGCATGGGTAATCGGCAATATGAGATTTTCTCCTCATCAGGGCGGAAAATCAAGCATCGAAGAAATAACACGTCTGGCGGAAAAATTCGATATTGAAACGGAAATCCTTGACCCGGGAATGGATTCGGGAGTTACGGATTATCGCTCGGAACAGTTCAGGCTGATTGAAAAAGCTGTGGAGAATATTTTTGACGGTGTCAGGACTTCACCGTGGATAATGACGGGTGCGAGCGACTGCCGTTATATGTGCCGTATCAGTGACAACTGTGTGCGCTTTGTTCCTTTCCTTATGAAAGACGAGCAGGTTGAAAGCATTCACGGTATCAACGAATATGTCGAAATTAAATCACTTGCTCCGGCAGTTGATTTTTACAAATATGTTATGAAGGAAGTTTAATATGGCTGAAAAAGAAAAAGGCGGACTTAACATAAACGTCAAGTCCTTTATCACTGCAATAATTGTTATTTTTGCCCTTATGGTCGGCACGTACATTCTTACTATGGTAATCCCCGGTGGCGAGTATGCTTACGCACTTGACCCGAACGGAAACACGATTATCGATGTTAACGGATATTCTTCCGTTGAGGGCGGAATTCCTTTCTGGAAGTGGGCTCTTTCTCCGTTTCTTGTGCTCGGAGCTGAGGGCAACGGCACTTTGATTGCCGTCATCGCGTTCCTTCTCGTAATCGGCGGTATTTTCAACAGCCTCGACAAATCGGGAATTATGAAATATATGCTCGACAAAATGGTTAAGCGTTTTGGCGGGATCCGTTACAGACTTATGGCTGTCATAACATTTTTCTTTATGGCTATGGGTTCTATGATCGGGTCGTTTGAAGAGGTTGTCCCTCTTGTTCCGATTGTTGTTGCGCTTGCGATAAATCTCGGTTGGAATGCACTGACAGGTGTGGGAATGAGCATTCTTGCGGCAGGTTGCGGTTTTGCATCGGGTGTATGCAATCCGTTCACGATAGGTGTTGCACAGGAGCTTGCAGGTTTGCCGATGTTCTCGGGCGCTTGGCTTCGTATCGTTTCGTTTGTTCTTATTTATGCTTTTTTGATTACTTTTCTCATTTTTTATGCAAAGAAGCACGAAAAACCGATTTCGACGGAAAATAAACTTGATAATTTCAAAGCAGACAAGAAAATGGATAAAGGTCTTATCTGCTTCGCTTCAATTCTCGGGGCAGGTTTGCTGACAATCCTTTGTTCAGGCTTTGTACCTGCTTTGCAGGATTATACAATGATTATCGTTGCTGTAATGTTTTTGATTGCAGGCATTGTTTCAACTCTTGTTTCGGGAATGAAGGGTAAGGAGCTTGCAAAAACATCCTGGCAGGGTGTGACAAGCATTTTTCCTGCAGTTATTATGATTCTTATGGCTTCGTCAATCAAGTACACTCTTGAGGAAGCAAAGGTTCTTGATACAATTCTTCACGAGGCAGTCGGTATTGCAGATTCAATGCCGAAATGGGCAGTAATCCTCTTCATTTATCTCATTGTGCTTGTAATGAATTTCTTTATTCCGTCAGGCTCAGCGAAGGCATTTATGCTCATTCCGCTGATTGTCCCGATGGCACAGATTTTCGGGCTTTCAGCTCAGCTTTGTGTTGTCGCATTCGCATTCGGCGACGGATTTTCAAACGTATTCTATCCGACAAATCCCGTGCTTCTCATAAGTCTCGGCCTTGCAGATGTCAGCTACAGCAAATGGGTTAAATTCAGCTGGAAGTTCCAGCTTATGAATATCGTTCTTACAAGTGCAATTCTTCTTTTCGGACTTGCGGTAGGGTATTAACGGTTGGTTAATTATTATATTAAACGATATGCTTTCTAAAAATGAGGTGACGGAATGCTTGTCGAATTGCTTAACAATACCGAATACAAAAAAATAAAAGTTATTTGTGACGGTAAAGATTTTTTTATTGCACAGAATAAAACGGTGACTGTTGATGTGGGTGAAAGATTTAATCTGAAAGTATTTACAGAAGAGAAGAACCGTACAATGCTCAATTGGCTGTTTCTGTTGATAGATGGTTTTGTCGACGAAAACAGTATAGTAAATATAGTTTATTGTGATGCTGAATTTGAGATAACAGCTTCTGACACGGAAAACGTGAAAAAGATTTCTTTTGAAACACTTGAAAAGCGGAATGATTCCGAATTGGTTCTTTTATATTCAATATATCCAAATTCAGAAGATGTGGAAGTGTTAGACACACGGTATATTCCGACAAATACCGATAAGCAACAGCGAAAAAGCAGATGTTATCTGCTTTTCCTTGCTTCACTATTGTGGGTTGTAATTCCGTTAGTTATAAATATGATTTATTACGGGTCTTTTTGGAATGTAATAGTAATAGCATTTTTGCTCATCTTTTTCACTGTTCCGAGCTTCAAAAAGTTAAGATATTTGAAGTCTTCTTTTTCAGATGAACATATAATTGCATCTTTGAAAAATAAGGAAGCTGAATACAGAACGAACGGCGGAAAGCCTGTATACGTTGCACCAAGCGGTTTTATTGAAAAAACAGTGCATAAGATTCTTGATAAAATTTTTAAAGGCAGATAAAAATCGCAGCAGTTTTTCTGCTGCGATTTTTTATGTGAACTGATATATATTAAATTTAATTGTAAAAACAATTTCTTCGAATTTCAAACTAATCCGCTGGATATTGCAGGTTTGCATATTATTACATATATTATTTCTGGATTTTTCGGTCGGGGTTCCCGCGTCCTACGCACTACGATATAAATCCTCTTGTAGGGTGTGACGCTTGCGACACACCGTGGATTTTTGCAGGATGTCGGCACGTCGTAAACGTCGTGCCCTACGAACCCTGATTCAACCGACCGTATAGGGGACGATGTCCTAGGCGTCCCATGAATTTCTTTGCGGCTTCAAATACCGCTATGCAACAATTTTTTTAATCCATTTTCCTTTACCGACAAAGTATAAGCCGAGAGCGGCTTTAAGCGCATTGACTGCCTGACAACAAATATAGATCGGTATAATCGTCAGCGGAGTGAAGTTGCAGAGAATGAATGCGAGCGGTGCCATTGTAGCCCAGACAAAGCCCGAATCGAAAACGATTGTGATAATTGCCTGACCGCCCGAACGAAGTGTGAAGTAAGAAGCATTCGCAATCGCATCAAACGGAATGGCGAGTGCGCATATCTGCATCATTCTTGTTGCAAGAGTTTTAACATCAGGCTCGATCTTATAGAAATCAGGGATGAATTCTGCGCTGATAAAGAATGAGGTCATTACAATAAGACTGATGAAAACCGAAAAGGCAATAAGCTTGACTGAGGATTCCTTTGCCTCTTTGATTTTTCCTGCACCGAGAAGCTGACCGAGAACAATGCCGATTGAAACGCCGACAGCCTGAAAAGCAACGGCAAAAACATTAAAGAAGGTCTGCACAATATTGTTTGCCGCAACGACGGCAAGACCTTCGCCCGAGTAACACTGATTCACAAAAGCAAGACCTGCTGCCCACATTGTTTCATTGAGCATAAGAGGCAGTCCTTTTTGAGAAATCTTTTTGACGAGTGATATCGGCACACGGAAACTTCTGTACGTACCAACAATAAATTTGTTTTCTTCTTTGTGACGGTGAGTCCATAAGGAAACGATTGCAAGCTCAACAAATCTTGAAAGCGCGGTCGCAATTGCCGCACCGATAACACCGAGCTTTGGTGCACCGAAGTGTCCGAAAATGAGGATGTAGTTAAAAACAAGATTAACCAGAACAGCAACAAGTCCCGATACCATCGGAGGCATTGTTTTGCCTGTTTCTCGGAGTGTACTTGCATAGCACTGCACAAGTGAAGCGGGAAGAAGACCGATAAGCATAACGTTAAGATAGTCGCGACCTGCCTTGAACGATGCCGCAATTTCTTCTGCCGTACCTTCACCCTTAAGGTAAAGGTTAATAAGAATATCTCCGCAAAAAAAGAAGAGAAGCATAACGCCGACAGTTAATGCGGAGCAGAAAAGAATCTTGAAACGGAAGGTGTCGCGAAGCCCCTTTGTGTCACCGCTTCCGACAAATTGCGCACCGAAAATTCCCGCACCCGATACGGCGCCGAAAATGCAGAGATTGAAAACAAAAATGAGTTGGTTTGCAACGGAAACACCAATCATTTCTGTCTGCCCGACTTGTCCGACCATAAGGTTATCGAGCATATTGACAAAGTTGGTTATGCCGTTTTGTATAAGTATCGGAATCATTAAAGTGAAAACATATTTATAGAATTGTTTATTGCCGATAAGTTTTTTGAACATCACTATTCCTCCGTAGGGAAACAATACAACGCAAATTTTAACATAAAAGCAGTAGGTTATCAATAGATATACTTTTATTTTGTTGTCTTTACTGCTTTAACGTGATATTATTAATTTAATAGGAGGGCTTATTATGAGTAAACTGTATGAAAAACTCAATTCACTCGGATTAAAAGCGATGTCACCTGCGCCAAGCTACCGTCAGGCAGAATGGCTCAGACGCGAAAGATCGGTTTTCTTCCATTTTGGTATAAACACTTTCACTAATATGGAATGGGGCGACGGTACGGAAAGCCCGTCAATCTTCAACCCCGAACAGCTCGACTGCAGACAGTGGATAAAGACCATCAAGGATGCAGGCTTCAAGGCGGCAATTCTTACGGCAAAGCACCACGACGGATTCTGCCTCTGGCCGAGCAAATTGACAGAGCATTCCGTCAAAAATTCGCCGTACAAAAACGGTAACGGCGATATCGTGAAAGAATTTACGGATGCGTGCGCTGAATTCGGCATCAAGGCAGGTATTTACCTCTCACCGTGGGACAGACACGAAAAGACGTGGGGCACTCCCGATTATAACGACTTTTATACCGCACAGCTCACGGAGCTTCTTACGAACTACGGCAAGATATGGGAAGTCTGGTGGGACGGCGCAGGAAGTACGGAGGCTGACTACGATTGGGAACGATGGGCCACTACAATCCGTAAGCTTCAGCCGGATGCTGTTATCTTCGGTTCTCTCGGTGCAGAGCCGTTCGTTGAAACACGTTGGGTCGGAAACGAAAAGGGATTTGCAGGCGAGCCATGCTGGTGCAGTGTCAGGTCAGAAACGCTTATAACAGAAAAAACAAGTGAGCTCAACAGCGGTGACCTTTACGGAAACCGTTTCATCCCTGCGGAAGCTGACGTTTCAATCCGACCGGGTTGGTTTTACCATTCATCACAGGACGGCGAAGTGCGTGACGTGAAGAATCTTCTGAAGCTCTGGTTTATGTCCTGCGGAAGAAACGCAAATATCCTTCTTAATCTTCCGCCCGATACACGCGGACTTATTCACGAAAACGATGTTGCAAATCTTCTTCAGTTCAACAAGGCTCTTGAAGAAGCATTTCGTGTTGACTTTACAAAAGGTGCGACTGTATCAGCAGACAGCGTGAGGGACAGCTCCTGCTTCCCCGAAAACCTTCTCAGCGACGATGAAAACGAATTCTATGCTGCAGAGGACTGTTGCACAACTCCTGAAATTATGTTTGAGCTTGACGGTGAAAAAGAATTCAACAGCTTCTCTCTGCAGGAAGTGATTGAGCTCGGTCACCGTGTTACGGGTTATGAGGTTTCCGCATTTGTTGGTGAAAATTGGACAACTCTTTACAAAGGCACTTGTATCGGCTACCGCAGCGCAAAGCATTTCCCGACAGTTAAGACAAACAAGGTTAAAATAAAAATAACGAGCGCACTTTATGCGCCCGTGCTTCGCAGCTTCAGCCTTTATAAATTTGACGAAGAGCTTCTTGGGGAAGAAAAATTTACCGCAAGTGATAAAAATATTCTCGAAAACGGTACGGCTGTTATCAGGAAAGAGGATAACTCATTTGATATCAACTTCGGCGGAATTGTACCGTTTAACCTCATCTCGCTTAACGTGCCTGAAGATACAGAATTTGAAATAAATCTGTTCAACGGTTTCAGCTTTGAGAAGTGCAATCCGCAAATAAGCTACGCTGACGGCACCTCAAAAGCAGAGTTTGAAAAACCGATTGATTCGTGTTACAGAATCAGGATTAATTTCAAAAACGCAGACGGTATCGAAGAAGAAGATATTGAGATTTATTTTAAATAATGCGCAAGAAAAAGCACCGCATCTGCGGTGCTTTTGATTTTAATGTTTAATGGAAAAACCAATAAACAAGCTCGATTACGTTGAAGAGTTTCATAAAATACGGGTCGATGAAATCCCAGTATACCTCATCGTAAAGCGTTGTCCATTTGAACGGAGCACGGATGTAGTGAAGTATCTGACAATCCGAGAAATCTCTCTGACGTGTGCCCTCGCCGAGGACTTTTACGTTCATCTCCATAAGGTCATCATAAAGATCGTCCTGCGCTGTCATCCATTCGTACAACGGATTAAAACGTGAGAATTCTCTCTTTTGGTTTGCACACTTCCAATATCTCCACGAAAGCTCCGATCGCTTGATTTCAGCCTTCTGCTCCCCTGTTTCAGCCTCTTCGTATGCCTTTGCCCAAAGCTCGTCACAACGCTTGATATCCTTGTTCTTCATTCCGTAAAGAGTATCTCCTGACTTCTGATAGATGCCGAGGTGCTTGCGGTTTGTGACTGCATGCTCTGTCATGATATCGATAAATTCGCGGATATACTTTCCACCAGGTCCGTAAACAGCTTCAAGGTAGCCGTCCATTTCTGCGTAGTAATCCATATACGGGTCTTTAAGAAGTTGAGCGAGAAGATATGTTCTCATTTCGCCGAATTCAGCGTCACAGTCTGCGATGTAATAGTTACCTTCTTCGTAAACACCCTTTACGTTGTTTTCAGCAAAAATCTGCACATTTCTCTGCATAACGCCGAAATTCGGGAAGATACAGCAGGTTTCGCTGTAGTTATTAACGTAGTCCCAGATGTAAACTCTGTCACAGATTTTGCCCCAATCGGAGAGGTCTTTCATAAAGTCTTTGTTAAGGTCGCACTTTGCATCGTCCAATGTGTGACCGAAGCAACATTCGATTGAGCAGAGTCTTACGATAACATCTTCTCTCGGCACTACCTTTGTGGGAGTCTTTCTTGTGTACTGATAAGCGAAAGTATCAAAAACAACGTTATCGTACTTGCCCGTTGCCTTTACTCTTTCGGCGATTGTGTTTACGAAGGTTATCATTGTACCTGCGTGTGAGCCGTTTTCGTTATCGATAGCTGCGCAGTTTTCGCATTCACAGTATTCCTGATTGTCGTGCTGTGTGAGAGAAAGAATCTGCATACTCTTTTCGGGAGCGTGTTCTCTTTCAAGGAGTGCGATAACCTCATCGTAAACAATATTGATTGTGTTCGGATTTGTAAGGCAAAGCTGGTTTGGTACTCTTTCGCCGCCGTGAAGAGCATAATATTCGGGATGCTCTGCAAAATATGTGTCCGCTTTACAGTAGTATGTCACAAGGCTATGGGCAAACGGTCCGACGTAGTCAACATCGCCACCTTGTTCAATTGAGAGATTGCGGTAAACGCCGCCACTCTGTCCGTTTGCAATTGAGAACTCAGGATCTCTTGAAGACGTTGTGTCAGTTTCCGTGTATTCAAAATACGGAGTGTATTTAACATCCATTCCGCTTTCAACCGTAAGATTCGGGTTTTCGGGGATTTTAATAATGTTTGTCTCATACCATCTGCAACCGCAGAAATCTTCAAGGAAGGCATATACGCCGTAGATTGTTCCTCTTGTGTCGTAGCCTGCTATAATGAGTTTGTTTTCATCTGACTTGATAACATAGCTTCCGTTTTTCGGATTTTCGAATTCAACTGTGGCTCTGTTTGTTTCGCCGACAACAATTTCTTTCGCATTTACCGGAGCATCATCTGCCACAACGGCGATATCCGCACCCGTTATTTTTTCAAGGTAGTATTCAAGCTTTTCAGCCGCATACAAATCTGTTGATACGGCATTTTTACCGACAACAATTACCGCATCTGCAACCCTGAAGCCGTCACTCTCTGCGCTTGCAAAAACAGAAAGCGAGAAAACAATTGTGACTGCCAACAAAACGGATATCAATTTTTTCATTTTAAGCCCTCCCGTTTATTTAAAAATAAATCTGTAAACATCGTTTAAGATTTCAAGAACAAAGAAATAAACATTATAGAATGTATTCGAAACATGTGTCCGTATTCCGCCAAGGAATTCATCTTTTTCGAACTGTATATAATTTCCCGTGTCTTCAATCGGAATAAATTTTGCCGTTTCAAAGAGTCCTTCCGAATACTCGTTAGGCGAATGGATTGACATCATAAGCTGACCTTCAAAGGTTTCAAAAATCATCGGGTGTCCGCCGTTGAGCTGTTTTTTTGTCTTCTTATAAAAAGCTTTCGGATGATGAAGCCAGTTGCCGTCGATTTTTCCGTTATCCGAAACAGCCATTCCTACGGCATATCCGCCTGAACGGGCATGGTTTGACCAAAGCATAATAAGCTTACCCTTTGATGTTTTATAAACAAACGGACCATCGGTAACTCCGCCGTTTGTCCAGATATGTTTGTTCGACCTGAAAATCATTTTTGGCTCGGAAACGAAATGAGTAAGGTCATCGCTGAGTTTTGCAACGGACATCTCACCCATACCGTCAGGACTTGATGTCCATTCATTTACGAAAACCATCCAAGGCTGATCGTCCTCGTCAACGTAGAGCGTACCGTCAATGCAGTCCGTATTTTTCGGAGTAACATGACCGTCGGAAATCTGCTCAAACGGACCTGTCGGAGAATCGGATTTAAAAATCGCTGTTCCCCTTTTTTCGCCGGCTCTTGAGCGATAGGTCGCAAACAAATAAAACGCACCTTCATAATAATGGCACTCAGGTGCCCAGAAATCAGCATAGCCGTCGAAGTTTTCATCGGGAGAAAAAATCTGAATTCTTTCTGACCAGTTTTCAAGGTCTTCGCTCACGACGCATCCGTAGCCCTCACCCTGACTAAGGCAAGTGCCGTACATATAATACTTTCCTTCATATGCAAGAACAAACGGGTCACGTACCTGCAGATTTTCTATTTTTATCGGGTACTCTTCTGCCGCAGAAGACATCACAAAACAGCTCAAAAGAATAATTATACTTAAAAAAACAGCTATAAATTTCTTCATTGTATCTCCTCCCCTCAGTTTATGTTTTCATTTTAGCATAATAATTTTATATTTTCAATAACATTTATCTTTCATTATTGAAAAATTATGTTCAATTTGTTAGAATATTAAAAAACATTAAGGACTGATTTTATGGATAAAAAGTTTTTTGATTACATCATTCACGGTGGCGACTACAATCCCGACCAGTGGATTGACACCCCTCAGATATGGGACGAAGATATGCGACTTATGAATCTTGCGAACATAAACAGCGCAACCGTCGGCATTTTTGCGTGGTCAATGCTTGAACCTGAAGAGGGTTTTTACAACTTTGAATGGCTCGACGAAATCCTTGACAAGCTTCACAAAAACGGCAAGGATGTAATCCTCGCAACTCCGTCGGGCGCAAGACCTGCGTGGCTTGCACAGAAATATCCCGAAGTTTTGCGTGTCAACGAAAACGGAATCCGAAACGAATTCGGCGTGCGTCATAACCATTGTCTGACATCGCCGATTTACCGCGAAAAGGTCAGAAAAATCAACACTCTTCTTGCAGAGCGATACAAAAATCATCCTGCCGTTAAGATGTGGCATATCTCCAACGAATACAGCGGCGAGTGCCATTGTGAGCTTTGTCAGGAAGCTTTCAGGAATTGGCTGAAGGATCACTACAAAGACCTCGATGAGCTTAATTTCAAATGGTGGAACGGCTTCTGGAGCCATAAGATAACAGATTGGTCACAGATTAATTCCCCGAAAAACAGAGGCGAAAACCACGTTATGGCGCTGATGCTTGCTTGGAAGCGTTTTGTTTCCGACAGTCATATCTCATTCTACGAAAACGAGATTGCTCCGCTTCGTGAAATCACTCCCGATATCCCTATTACTACCAACTTGATGCGAATGCACGTCGGAATTGATTATCAGGATTTTGCAAAGCATCTTGACCTTATTTCGTGGGACAACTACCCTGCATGGGACAGGGGCGCAACACATAGCCAGGCTGTTGAAACAGCATTCGTTCACGATAATTTCCGTTCGCTCAAGGATGGTCAGCCTTTCTTCCTTATGGAAAGCACTCCGTCAATCGTCAACTGGCACGATATAAACAAAATCCCGAAGCCTTTCAGGCAGGAACAGTCTTCAATTCAGGCTGTTGCTCACGGTGCAGACAGCGTACAGTACTTCCAATGGCGAAAGAGCCGCGGCGGACACGAGAAATTCCACGGTGCCGTCGTTGACCATTGCGGACACGAAAACACGAGAGTTTTCAAGGAAGTTTCACATCTCGGTGCTGTACTCAAAAAGCTTGACGGTGTTGTCGGCAAGGGATACAACGGCAAGGCTGCAATCATTTACGATTGGCAGAACAAATGGGCAACAAGCGTTTTCTGCGGATACAACAACATTGAGCGCAACTATTTCGGCGAATGTTTGAAGTGGTACAAGCCTTTGTGGGAACAAGGCATAGCCGTTGATATCATCCCTATGGATGCAGATTACAAGAAATATGACCTTGTAATTGCGCCGTTTCTCTATATGCTCAAGGACGGCACAATCGACCGTATTGAAGAATACGTTCGAAACGGCGGTAATTTTGTCGCAGGTTATCTGACGGGTATTGTTGACAAGGACGATTTATGCTACCTCGGCGGTTTCCCTGCGGAAAAGCTAAAGGATGTTTTCGGCATCTGGTGCGAGGAAACCGATTCTTTCCCCGAGGGAATGAAAAATTCAGTTTCATATAATGGCAAGCGTTACGATGCAATCAATTTCTGCGATGTTCTTCACGCGAATACAGCTGAAATCCTCGGCACATACGAAGATGATTTTTACAGCGGTTCACCTGCCGTTACGGTTAACAGCTACGGCAAGGGCAAGGCATATTATGCTGCATTCTCAAACGAGGGCAGCTTCTTTGATGATTTTATCGGTGAAATTTCAGCAAAAATTGATCTTGGTGCTTCACCGTTCACTACACCCGAAGGTGTCAGCGTTGTTAAAAGAGGAGATCATATTTTCATTATGAATTTTGCTGATGACGAAAAGCTCATCACTCTCGACCGCGAATATGAGGATGTATTAAACGAAGAAAAAGTTTCTTCTCTCACCCTCCCCGTCTGCGGTTATGCTGTAATCAGATAAGTGATTTTGCAAAAATTAAATTTAAAAATATACTTGATTTTTAAGTTGTTGTTGGTTATAATAATATGGCTGTAAGGCAGATACGGAGAGTTGTCCGAGCTGGCCGAAGGAGCACGACTGGAAATCGTGTAACAGCCATAAACTGTTCGAGGGTTCGAATCCCTTGCTCTCCGCCAAAAATGGAAGGTAGTACCGACAGGTGCTACCTTTTATTTTTTGATATTTTCAGAAGCAAGGGATTCGAACAAGGAGGGAGCAAACGAAGTTTGCGGAAAGAAACAGTCCGGTGGACTGTTTCTGCCGACGGGGCAACGAGCGAAGCGAGGCGATAGGCGCGGGTAGCGCCGGGACAAAATCCCTTGCTCTCCGCCAAAAATGGAAGGTAGTACCGACAGGTGCTACCTTTTATTTTTGTGCAAATTTAATGTAAGGGGTTTGAAACCCGAGGGAGTGAGAAGCGTAAAGAAAACAATTCGGTGAATTGTTTTTAGCTCCGAAGTCTGAGGTGATGCTGTTGCAAAGCAACGGCTACCGAGGACGCAACCTGCGAAGCAGGTGTATCCCTTGCTCTGCGCCAAAAGAAACCACACTTTGTTGATTCTGCTGAATTTACAGATGCTTTTTAGTGGATTTGATTATATTGTTTTTTTCGCTTTATTGTAGTAAAATATTACTATTAAAGAAATAAGGAGATGGAAAGACTATGGTGAAAAACAAAAAGGTTTCCGCCAAAGCTCCTGCAAATGCTCTGCCGTCAGGTATGGGCAACAGCGTTACAAAATTTGAATATGTCTGCCTGATGCTTGCACGTATCGGCGGAATGTTCGGAACAACTCTTACAGGTACACTTGCTGCAGCCTTCCTGCACGAGCTTTATTATGGTCCTGTAGGCGTCAATTCGGATGAGATTGCAGAAATCCTTGCTGTTCAGACAACACTTACAACCGTTCTCGGTATAGTTGTCGGTCTTATATCAGCTACAATTGTACAGAAGTGGAAGACACGTTGGGGCAGATACCGTCAGTGGTACATCATCTGCCTTTTGCCGATGTTTGCACTTACGGTTCTCTACTTCTACGTTCCGCAGGGTTGGACTGTCCAGCAGATGACATTGTTCCGTTACGGAATTGCTTGCTGTCAGACAATCTTCAATGCATTCAACAACCTCGGACAGAATGTTGCTCAGGTTATTTCTCCGAACCCGAAAGAAAAGAAAACTGTTGCAACAATCTGGCAACTTTCATACTATATCGGTTACGGCGGAGCATATATTGCAACAGCTGTTTACGGAATTTTCAGTGATGATAAGAATCAGATGTATATGACACTCGGTGTTGTTGCAGGTGTAGTTACATTGTTCGGTAACCTTATGTGCGGTCTTTTCTGTAAGGAAAGAATCGAGCTTCCGAAGAAAGAAAAGGTCAAGATTTCAAAGACTCTTCTCACCCTTTTCAAATACAGAAACTATCGTGCATATCAGTATATGGCATGGGTTAACAACTTCGCTGTGCTCGGCAAGATGTCAACATTCCTTGCAGCAATTACCGTCGGTTCAGCAAACAACCTTCTTCTCACACTTCCGACTGCAGTCGGTACGGTTGTGGGTAATCTTATAACAACAAAGCTTTCCAAGAAGCACGAACCGACAAAGCTTCTTAAATTCTGCGGACCGTACTCTATGGTTTCAGCAGGTATACTTTTTGCAATCTGTTTTGTTGAAGCAAAGATGGGTATTATGTTCTTCTCAGGTTGGAACAGTGTTTTCTTCTATGTATTCTATTTCCTCTTCGGTGTAGGTATCGGTGTTCAGGAGCTTTCAAAATCTCATTTTGATGTTGAATATTACGACTATCTTGAGTGGCAGACCGGTGACCGTATCGAAGCTATTCAGGGCGTTATTCCGGGTTGGATCAATACAGCAATCAACTATGCAAGAGAATTGATTATTCCGTTTATGATCGCATGGGTTGGTTATGAGTCTTCAGCAGAGGGTAACCTCGTTGCAACAATGCAGGCAAAACCGGATTATCTGAATACCTGTCTGTGGATTCTCGGTTTCCTTCTCTTCGGTTATACTCTCAGCAATGTACTCAAAGCAATTATCCTTAAAACACTTTATGATGTTGAAGGGGAAAAGAAAGAGCAGATGTATCGTGAGCTTGAAGAAATCCGTGCGAAGCGTCACGAGGAAAACAAAGCTATTGCAGGCAAATAAAGAAAATGAGGAATTTTTATGGAAATGTATGATGTATTAATTGTCGGTGGTTCTACAACAGGCTGTTGGTTTGCAGAAAAAATGGCTGAAAACGGCAACAAAGTTCTTGTTATTGAAAAACAGCTGCCCGATGATGTTTCCCGAACATACGATATCTTCCATATGGGTGAAGGAGAAATGGAACGCTTCGGACTTGATACCCTTGATGAAGACAACCCCGTACGCGAATTCCGTTTTGAAAGCTCATCTATGATTTCACCCTACGGTACATATTACAAAAGAGGTGCTGACTCGCCCGTAATCGGTCTGCATAAGCACGATTACATTATGCTTATGGCTGAAAAAGCAAAGGAAAAAGGTGCAGAATTTATTTACGGCGCAGACTTCACGGATTTCGTTTACGATGCTAACGGAAAAATCGCAGGCGCGAAATTCACAACAGCTGACGGTGAGCAGACGGCTTACGCAAAAATTGTTGCAGACTGCTCGGGTATTCCGTCCGTTGCAAGACGTAAGCTCCCCGATTCATCACCCGTGTGTAATTTCACAATCACGCCGAAAGATATTCTTTACGTTGTGCTTTATTACATCAAATATCTTGACGAAAACGTAAAACCGCGTGAATATGACGGATTCTTTATGCAGTATAAGTCATGGTCTGCTCCTGCCGGTAAAGACTATGATGCAATATTGGGTATCGGTGGCAGCTATTCTTATGAATATGCCGAGGAAGTTTTCAATACGCAGTATTCAAAAAACGTGAAGTATCCCGAATACGAAATCAAAAAGGTTGAAAAAGGTATGACACCGTATCACCGTTCGGTTTATTCTTTCGTTGACGACGGATTCATCGTAATGGGCGATGCGGCTTGCCTTACAAAGCCGACCTGCGGTGAGGGTTGTACGTCATCACTTGTGCAGGGTGAAATCGCCGTTGAAGTTATTTCAAAGCTTCTTCGCGAAAATCTTCCTCTCACAAAAGAAAATATGTGGAGCATCAACACAAGATATATGAAAGCTCAGGGCAAAGACTTCGACTTTATGCGACCGCTTCTTATGGGTGTTGTTTCACTTACCTATGATGAAGCTGAGTATATGTTTGCAAACGATATCGTTTTCAGCGAAGCTCTTTTCGGCGGAATGGAAGATAACAATCTCAGCCTCAAAGGAAGCGACGTTGCTTCGTGGCTCGGTAAAATTGCCGCAGCTGTAGCAAAGAAGAAAATCAGCACAGCTTCAATCGGCAGTATAATCAAGGGGCTCAAACAAGCTGTTGAAATCGGTACACTTTACGATAAATATCCTGAACTGCCCGAAGACTTCCCTGCATGGAAAGAAAAGGCAGACAAGAAGTGGGCAGAAATCGGCACTCTTGCCGACACCTGTGACCCTGAAATCCTTAAGAAATTAGGAATAGCATAAACAAGTAAAGCACTTGCTTCAGCTGAAGCAAGTGCTTTTTAAGTTAAATTATACTTTTTAAGAATTCATAACCCTTGGGCACGCCTGTAAGCGGACTTTCCTGTCCTTCGTATTCAAGAGTTACCCAACCGTCGTAACCGACACCTTTGATTAACTCAAGACACTCCTTAACAGGCACAACACCGTCGCCGAGAACTGAACCGCAGAGATGATTGTCTGCTCTTGTGCGGAAATAGCCTTCGGGACGTTCTTCGGACTTTTCTTTATAATAGAAATCCTTAACGTGTGCATATGCGATGTAATTCACGCCGACTTTAACTGCATCAAGCGGATTTTCATCGGCACACATAAAGTTTCCGATATCAACAAGCCAGCCGAAGTTTTCGTGGTCAACCGCTTTCATAAGAGCTTCAACACGGTCACTCTGCTGACAGTAGTAGCCGTGGTTTTCAACAGAAGTCTTAATGCCCTTTGTTGCCGCATATTCCGTAACAGCTCTGCAACCCTTTGCAATTGTCGGGAGATATTTTTCAAAACCGTCAAGAGAAAATCTTTCCTCTTCGGGACCGCCCGTTGCATCGTGGCGCATAACCTTTACACCGAGGATTTCAGCGATATCGATTTCACCCTTGAGGCGTTCAATCTCGCTGTCACAATCTTTGTTGATGAAATCCGCACCGATTGCATAGTTTGTAATCGGAAGTGAAAGCTCGTCCGAAAGAGCCTTCAATGCCTTCGCGTGGTCGATTTTAGCTACGCCTTCGGGAGGATTGATTTCGGCAAATTCGATGCCGTCAAAGCCCATTTCCTTTGCAAGGCGCATACGGCTGAAATCATCCGTACCTAAAGCTGAATAACTGTAACTGCTGACAGAAATTTTCATAATTATACACCCATCTTTGCGTTGAGGAATTCAACTGCTTTTCTGATATCGCGTGCAGGGTCGTCACCTACTTCGCGTTCAATTGTAAGGAAGCCCTTGTAGCCGATATCTTCAAGAGCCTTGAGGTATTCGTCCCAGTTTACGCTACCCTCGCCGAGAGGCACTTCAATAAATGAATCGTGAGTAACAATGTGTGACTCAACCATACCGTAAACGATTTCGGGGTCAACGAAGAAGTTCTGCTTACCGTCCTTTGCGTGTGTATGTACGATATAATCCTTGAGGTTGTGAACAGCCTTTGCAGGGTCATCGCCTGTTACCATAACGAGGTTTGCCGGGTCAAGATTTACGCCGACACCTGTTGAACCGAGTGAATCAAGGAAAGTCTTAAGAGTTGCTGATGTTTCGGGACCTGTTTCAATTGCAAAGTGAGCGTTGATGCTGTCTGCATAACGGCTGAGCTCGAAGCAAGCCTCCTGCAAAACCTTGTATCTGTCGTGATTGGGGTCAGATGGAACAACACCGATATGAGTTGTAACAACGTCTGTTTCAAGCTCCTTGGCAAGGTCAAGAATACGCTTTGATTTTTCAATCTTTGCAGGGTTACGGTCTGCGAATGCGAATCCGCCGCCACCGAGGTCACCGCAAAGAGCAGAAATTACAAGACCGTTGTCCTTAACAAGATTAAGGAAATCTTTTCTCTGCTGAGCTGAAAGATTTTCGGGTGCCATTTCACCGCTTGTTGAGTAAACCTGAATACCCTGAGCGCCGACTTCAGCAGCCTTTACAACTGCTTCTTTGATTGGCACACGGAAACTGTCTATAATTACACCGATAGGAAATTTGTACATATTAATTACTCCTTTTACATTTTTTACTATTATATAAAAAGTAAAAAGAAAATTCAATATAAAAGTGAAACAAAAATAAAAACAGAATCACTTTTGAAAACAACACCGTATAAATGAGTCGAATAGATAACAGTTGAATTTGAATACAGAATATGCTATTATGCTTTTATCAGATTGTTTTTATGGGGACTTTTTAATGATTAAAATTAAAGTTTATAACAAAATAGATCAAATCAAAAGTATTTGGAAAAACATATATTGCGGTAGCGATGATTTAACCTTATACCAATCATATGAATGGAATCGCAATATAGAAAATTATTACAAAACAAATTTGTATACCTTCAAAACATTTCATTTAAAATATTTTGTTTATTTTAAAGACAATGTTCCCTTGATTATTGCTCCTTTGGCAATTCCTCGTAAAAGCAATTTATACATACAATTATTAGGTCAATATTCTAAAAGCGGAGCATTGAATTTTATTTATTCAAAAAACGTGGAATATTCGGATTTTGAGTTTTTAATTAAGCACATAAAAAACAAGTATAAAAATAAAGAAATTCGTTTTTATGAAATTGGGGACTATACTAAATTTGGTGACTTTTTAAAAAATAACGAAAATGCCGAAATTATTTCTCAACGTCAATGCATAAGATCCAAATTAGATTTAGATATTGAAAACTATTATGATAGCCTTTCAAAAAGCACCAGACAAACAATTCGAACCAGCTATAACAGACTTGCTACTGACAATAAATGTGGAAGAATAGAAATAATTTACGGTTGCGAGTCTTTAGAGTCTTTTAAAAATTCAGAGCTAAATGAATTGTATTGTAAAAGAAACTGTGAGAAAAATCACACAGAAAGCATTACGGATATTCCAAACACTGAAAAAAGTAACAAACTTTTGGAAGTTGTGAAACCATTGGTTCACGCATTCTTCCCTGCAACCGATCCGTTCAGCACATTTGCAACAAATAACGGATTCGTTTTAGTTAAGTATTTCATTGATGGAAAATTATCTGCATATTTTATAGCACTATTAAACGACGCCGGATACTGTATTGTTCCCACACTTTTTTACGACTCTTCGTTTAAAAGATATAGTCCGGGTTTGCTAATGGTATATGAATTTATTTGCGATGCTATAAAAACTCAAAAAGTAAAGGTTTTTGATTTATCCAGAGGAGCAGAAACATATAAATTAAGATATTTACCTTATCCTGAAGTTTATTTAAATAATGATTACCGAATAAATTAACGGTGAACCACACCCCTCCTGTCAGACATTATGATATAGTGTTTAACAGGAGGGGTGTTTTTTTATGCGACAAAGCTTGACTGTTCTGAATCAGAAAATCGTTCAGGTTTCACCAAGCACAAAAAGACAAAAAGAAAAAACCTCAATACACAACTCAAACCGTTGTATATCAAGGTTTTAACTTGGCGTGCTGCAAGGGATTCGAACCCCTGACCTTTTGGTTCGTAGCCAAACACTCTATCCAGCTGAGCTAGCAGCACATTTCTTAATGCTCAGGTATTATATCACCAAGCCACACAAAAATCAAGTGCTTTTTGAAAGTTTTTTTAAAAATCCGATTTTTATTTTCATAATCCTTGAAATGCTGTTCTGTAAACACATGAAAACTGAGTGGATTTTTCAAAAAAACCTTGACTATAACGTGCTTAGTGGTGATACGCGTGCACATACAAGATTTTGCAGACGTACTTAAAAACGGTGCAACACCCGAGCTTTTGCAAAGTGCAGAAGCTCGGGTGCTTATTTTGATCAATAATTACATATTAAAGATTGTAGTACTTATCAAACTCTGCGGGATGAGGAATAGCTGAAAGCTGGCTGCATTCAGCGCGCTTTGTCTTGATAAAGTTACGGATAAGCTCTTCGGGGAATACTCCGCCCTCTGTAAGGTAATCGAAATCCTTTTCAAGGCAATCGAGAGCATCTTCAAGACATACGGGCAAGCCCTGAAGCTTTGCCTTCTCCTCTTCGGGAAGGTTGTAGAGGTTCATATCGTACGGACCCCAACCGTTTGCACGCGGGTCAATCTTATTCTTAACGCCGTCAAGACCTGCCATAAGGATTGCAGCGTAGCAGAAATACGGGTTACATGTAGCATCGGGGTTACGAAGCTCGAAACGACGCTTGTCCGGGCTCTTTGCATATGCAGGAATACGGATAACTGCGCTTCTGTTTGATGTTGCATAACCAACGGTTACGGGCGCTTCATAGCCGGGAACAAGACGCTTGAATGAGTTTGTGCTGGGGTTTGTGATAGCACAGAGTGAGCCGATATGCTTAAGAAGACCGCCGATGAAATAATGAGCTGTTTCGCTGAGGTGTGAATAGCCGTTATCGTCAGAGAATATTGGCTCGCCATCCTTGAAAAGAATCATATGAACGTGCATACCGCTACCTGCTTCACCGTAGATCGGCTTCGGCATAAATGTTGCACTCTTGCCGTATTTAAGAGCTGTATTATGGATGATATACTTGATCATCATTGTAGCATCTGCCATATGTACAACTTCGCCGAGCTGAGGCTCAATTTCGTACTGACCTGATGCAGCAACTTCAGGATGATGATAGTTGATTTCGATACCGCAATCCTTCATAAGCATACACATTTCGCTACGGCATTCGTAGGATGTGTCAAAAGGCTTTGCGATATGGTAGTTCTTCTGCTTCGGAACAACAACACCGTGTCCGTCTGTTGCAGAGTTCCAGTAAGACTGGCTTGCATCAACTGTAGCACCGATGTATCTGCCGTCAACGTTCCATGTAACGTCGTCGAAAAGATAGAACTCGAACTCGGGAAGAATCTTCATCTCGTCAGCAATACCGCCGTTCTTCATATACTCAACAGCAGCCTTGATGATATTACGGGGATACTGAGCGAGAGGACGGTTTTCGGGAGTATCAATGATCATCGCGTTACCTGTCATTGAAAGAGTCGGGATTTCGCAGAACGGGTCAATGTTTGCTGTGTCAGGGTCGGGAATGAACACCATGTCACTCTTCTCAACAACAGCATAGCCGTAGTTTGAAGCATCGAAACCGATACCGCTTTTCATTGTATCCTCAGAGAAATTCTCTGCAGGAATTGTTACGTGACGGTACTGACCGTTGATGTCAACCATTTTGAAGTCAACCATACGGATGCCGTTTTCTTTGATAATTGCAAGGATATCCTGAATTGTTTTTGCCATAAATAACACCTCAATTATATGTATTTGGGTACTTAATACTGTAACAGAGATTTTTCTTTTTGTCAATAAAATATGTTATAACAGAACTATTTACAGAAAGCGACAAAACAAACGGGAAGTGAAGAGTGAAGAAGTAATAGTTAAAAAGTAAAAATCCCCGTACAATCGTACGAGGATTTTTGGTGGGTGAGGGTGGATTCGAACCACCGAAGTCACTGACGACAGATTTACAGTCTGTTCCCTTTGGCCACTCGGGAACTCACCCATATAAAAATAAATGGAGCTGGTGGACGGACTCGAACCCCCGACCTGCTGATTACAAATCAGCTGCTCTACCAACTGAGCTACACCAGCGTCTCAACGCTCGTATACTATACCATACGAAAAACCTTTTGTCAACACTTTTTTCGAAAAATTTTGAGTATTTTTTTGATTTGTTTTTTACAGTGTTTTTTGTTGATTTGCGAGTATGATTTTCTTGCACGTTTGTGCCCTACTCATATACTTTTATCCTTTATTCGAAAAACAATTCTCCCTCTTCAGCTTTCACCGAAGAGGGAGTAAAAGTATCAATCAGTTGTTGTAAAGGCTACGCTTAACGTATGATGTGTGAAGAATTTCGTGAGCCTTGTGGCTACCCGGTTCGCCGAAGAACTCGCTGTAAGCACGCTTAACAGCTTCGTTATCGTGTGACTTACGGTTAGCATTGTTTGCATCTGATGTATAAAGAGCTGATGCACGCTTTGCCTTGAAGTCAACAAAGTTACGTGTTGTTGCGTCTACGATCGGCTGACCGCCACCGTTGATACAACCGCCGGGACAACCCATGATTTCGATGAACTGATACTCGCTTGTACCGTTCTTAACCTGCTCCATGAGTGTCTTTGCGTTTGCTGTACCACTTGCAACAGCAACCTTAACCTGAAGGTCACCAACTGAGTAAGTTGCTTCCTTAACGCCTTCCATACCGCGAACTTCTGCGAAGTCTACGCTGTCAAGAGTCTTACCTGTAATCTTCTCAACTGCTGTACGGAGAGCTGCTTCCATAACGCCGCCTGTTGCACCGAAGATAACTGCAGCGCCTGAGCCCTCGCCGAGAGGATTGTCAAATGCTTCCTCAGGAAGGATATTGAAGTTGATACCTGCGCCCTTGATCATTCTTGCAAGCTCACGAGTTGTGATTGAATAATCAACGTCTGCTACGCCTGCTGCATTCTGATCGTCACGGCTGATTTCAAACTTCTTAGCTGTACAAGGCATTACGCTGACAGAAACAATCTTCTTCGGGTCGATGCCCATCTTCTCAGCATACCATGTCTTAAGTGTTGCACCGAACATCTGCTGCGGTGACTTACATGTTGAAAGGTGGTCAAGCTGCTCGGGATAGTAGAACTCGCAGTATCTGATCCAACCCGGTGAGCAAGATGTGATCATCGGAAGCTTGCCGCCGTTTGTGATTCTTTCGATAAGCTCCTGTGACTCTTCCATAATTGTAAGGTCAGCAGCGAAGTTTGTATCGAACACCTTGTCAAAGCCAAGGCGACGAAGAGCTGTAACCATCTTACCCTCAACGTTTGTGCCGATTTCGTAACCGAATTCTTCACCGAGAGCTGCACGGACAGCGGGAGCTGTCTGAACAACAACGTACTTCTCGGGGTCATTGATAGCTGCAAGAACGTCTGCTGTGCTGTCCTTCTCATAGAGAGCACCTGTCGGGCAGTTTACGATACACTGACCGCAAGAGATACATGAATATTCCTGAATCTTTCTCTCAAACGGAGAAGTGATGCAAGTATCGAAACCACGAGCGTTTGCGCCGATAACTGAGATTCCCTGATTGTCACAAGCTGCAACGCAACGACGGCAAAGAATACACTTGCTGTTGTCGCGAACCATGTGAGCCATTGAATCGTCAAAGTTAAACTCAGGAAGAACACCGTCGAAACGGCCTTCGTCGTCAACACCGTATTCTTTACAGAGCTTCTGAAGTTCGCAGTCACCGCTTCTTACGCAAGAAAGGCACTTACGGTTATGAGTTGAGAGGATGAGCTCAAGAGTAGTCTTTCTTGAAGCACGAACCTTCTCTGAGTTTGTAGAAATTTCCATTCCCTCGTTTACAGGGAATACGCAAGCTGAAACAAGGCTTCTTGCGCCTTTAACTTCAACCATACAGATACGGCAAGCGCCGATCTCGTTCATCTTCTTAAGGTAGCAGAGTGTAGGAATTTCGATTCCTGCATAACGAGCAGCCTCAAGAATTGTAATACCGTTAGGCACACTGTAGGGCATGCCATTTATTTTAATATTAATCATTTCCATATCTGACACACTCCTTATTTCTTAATAATTGCACCGAACTTACATGAATCCATACATACGCCGCACTTGATACACTTGTCAGCATCAATTGTGTGCGGAGTCTTAACTGCACCTGAAATTGCACCAACGGGACACTTTCTTGCGCAAAGAGTACAACCCTTACACTTGTCCTCAACGATTGAGTAGCTGAGGAGAGCCTTACATACGCCTGCAGGACACTTCTTATCAACGATATGAGCGATATACTCTTCCTTGAAGAAACGGAGTGTTGCAAGAACAGGGTTGGGAGCTGTCTGGCCAAGGCCGCAAAGAGAGTTTTCCTTGATGTAGTAAGCAAGCTTCTCAAGCTCATCAAGATCAGCAAGAGTTGCCTTACCGTCTGTAATCTTTTCAAGGATTTCCATCATTCTCTTTGTACCGATACGGCACGGAGTACATTTACCGCAAGACTCATCAACTGTGAAGTCGAGGAAGAACTTTGCGATGTCAACCATACAGTTGTCTTCGTCCATAACGATAAGTCCGCCTGAACCCATCATACAGCCGATAGCTGTGAGGTTGTCGTAGTCAATCGGTGTGTCCATGAGTGATGCAGGAATACATCCGCCTGAAGGACCACCTGTCTGAGCAGCCTTGAATTTCTTGCCGTTGGGGATACCGCCACCGATATCTTCGATAACTTCGCGGAGTGTTGTACCCATCGGAACTTCAACAAGACCTGTATTGTTAATCTTACCGCCGAGAGCAAATACCTTTGTACCTGCAGACTTCTCAGTTCACACTGATGAGAAGAACTCTGCACCGTTAAGGATGATCTGCGGAATGTTTGCAAATGTTTCAACGTTGTTTTCAGTTGTCGGCTTGCCGAAGAGACCCTTTACTGCCGGATACGGAGGACGGGGACGCGGCTCACCGCGGTTACCTTCGATTGAAGTCATAAGAGCTGTTTCTTCACCGCAAACGAATGCGCCTGCGCCGAGACGGATGTGAAGATCGAAGTCAAAACCTGAATTAAAGATGTTTTTACCGAGAAGACCGTTTTCACGAGCATCCTTGATAGCCTTATCAAGACGGTTAACAGCAATCGGGTACTCGGCACGAACGTAAACGTAACCCTCTGTAGCACCTGTTGCGTAACCGCAGATTGTCATAGCTTCTACGATACAGTGGGGGTCACCTTCAAGAACTGAACGGTCCATGAATGCACCCGGGTCACCTTCGTCAGCGTTGCATACAACATACTTCTGGTCTGCTGCATTCTTAGCTGTGAAGCTCCACTTAAGACCTGTCGGGAATCCGCCGCCGCCACGGCCACGGAGACCTGAATCCTTAACTACCTGGATAACCTCTTCCGGCGTCATCTCTGTAAGAGTCCTTGCAAGAGCTTGGTAGCCGTCCATTGCGATGTATTCCTCGATGCTTTCGGGGTCGATAACACCGCAGTTACGAAGAGCAATTCTGTTCTGCTTTTTATAGAAATTAGTTTCATTCAAGGGTTTGATAGCATCCTGTGTGATTGTCTCATCATAGATAAGACGTGTAACCATACGACCCTTAAGAAGATGCTCTTCAACGATTTCGGGAACGTCTTCAACCTTAACCTCGCTGTAGAAACAACCTTCGGGATAAACAATCATAATCGGGCCTAATGCACAAAGTCCGAAGCAACCGGTTCTGATAACCTTAATCTCATTCTCGAGACCCTTTGCCTTGAGTTCTGACTCAAGAGCTTCGATAATCTCGTTACTGTGAGAGGAGGTACAACCGGTACCGCCGCAGACAAGAACGTGTGAACGATACATTGTTTTTTTCCTCCTTAATTAGCTTTTAACGATAGCACCAACCGTCTTCTCGACAACGGGGTTGCCGTTAACGATATGGTTAGCAACGATTTCGGGCACATTTTCAGCTGTCATCTTAACATAAGTAACCTTTTCCTTGCCCGGTGCAAATACTTCAACGATCGGCTCGTACTGGCACATACCGATGCAGCCTGTCTGAGCAACCGTAACATTTTTGAGACCTCTTTTTGCGACCTCCTCAACGAATGCGTTGAGAACGGGTCTTGCGCCTGCTGCGATACCGCAAGTTGCCATACCAACAACAATACGGATAGCGTCGCCGTTACCCTCACGGTCTGTCATTGATGCTCTCGCCTTATCACGGATAGCCATCAATTCTTCAAGTGATTTCATAACGCTTACCTCCACGTATATTTTGTGTTTGTTCTTCAAGATACTCTTTAATCCACATCGAAACCGAAGGCTCCGAAAGAGGAACATCGCCCAATATGGCTTTCAATTCCTCTGTGGAAAGAGTGAATACTTCTTCATCAATACCGAATCGGTAGATAAACTCCCTGTCGGTATTCATTGTTATCAGCATTAAAACGGTGGAATTCATATCACCTATCGGGGTAAAGTCGATGCTGTCCGTTTTGAAAACAGCAGTAACCCTTGTCCCCTTGCCGAGTTCGGACTCTATTTCAAGATATCCGCCCGTCTGTTCTGCGGCGAGTTTAAAAAGTGGGATTCCCATTCCGACCTTACGGGTTGTCCGTGTTGTAAAAAACGGGTCTCTGACATTCTGAACCTGTTCGGGCGTCATTCCCTTTCCGTTGTCATAAATACCGATAAGAAGCTCTTTCTTCTCCGTATTTTCAAGCACCTCGATTTCAATCAGCGGTGCGTTGGCGGAAATGGAATTCTGCGCAATATCAAGAACATTCAAGGATAATTCCCGCATAAGTCCCTCCGTTTTTCAAGCTGAAAAATTATGCTTTATATTTTGCAAGAATACCGTCGATATCGTCTGCAACGAGCTTACCGTAAACTTCGTCATTAACAGTAAGAACGGGAGCAAGACCGCAAGCACCGATGCAACGGCAAGCTTCAACAGAGAACTTTCCGTCGTCTGTGCACTCACCTGCTGCGATTCCGAGATTCTCACAGATTCTGTCGATAAGGTCCTGTGCGCCCTTAACATAGCAAGCTGTGCCAAGGCAAACAGAGATGTTGTACTCACCCTTCGGAGAGAGTGCAAACTGAGCATAGAACGTTGAAACACCGTACACCTTTTCAAGTGGGATGTTCATACCGTCTGCAATCATGGTCTGAACCTCAAAGGGAAGGTAACCGTAGATTGCCTGTGCCTGCTGCATTACGTGCATAAGCATACTTTTGTCGTCCTTGCACTCCTCAATAACAGCACGCAACTGTGCCTCCTGCTCAGGTGTTCCTTTGAACGGAATTTTGCTGATTTTCTTGAGCATTGAGTTGTTCCTCCTTTACAACAATTTCAAAATCTCAAGCGACATTTTCTTTTTCGGAAACAATTGATTTTTTCGCTCCGAAAAAGTATGTTATTTTTTTAACATTCTTTAGCCGCACTTTTCACATTATAACAATGTTCATTGTATTATAACACAGTAAAATCAAATAGTAAACAGATTTCTGCAAAATAATTCGATAACGGTCAAATTTTTAACAAGCTTTTTCTGAAAAGAAAGCCACGGCAAAAGCTGCCGCGGCTTTGAAACAATCAAACTCCCAACACTTTCTTAAGTGTGCCGCCGAGGATATTTTCCTTTGCGGTGTCGGAGATATTAAGGCTCTTGTATCTTTCAATTTCATAGTTTATATATGCCGCATCCTTGAACGGGAAGTCAAGTCCGAAAATCGAGCTTTCGTCATCTGTCTGGAAAACTATCGTTTCAAGCTGTTCGTTCGTGAGTGTCCATTCATCCTTGCCGTCGCGGTCACTTACTGATGTCCAACCTGCAAACACACGCGGATGAACGTCGCCTCTTGAGTTGTTGCACATTACGGCAAGGCTTTCGTTGAAGAAATGATATCCGCCGAGGTGTTCAAGACTGAAACGGAGTTTCGGGAAAAACCAGCCAACCTCATCGTAGAGAATCGGACGCACACCCTTTAAACGGTGCCAATGCATTCCGCAGTGGAAAGAGATGAAAAGACCCAACTCCTCTGCCCTTTCGTAAACTTTGAATGCATCCTCACCGTCGATATCAAACTCCTGATACGGCGGATGCATTTTTATTCCCTTGAATCCGAAATCGGCAATTCTGTCAACCTCATCTCGGAGATTTTTTGTGAAATCGACCGTTCCGAAACCGTAGAGGTCGGGGTCATTTTTAATTGCTTTTGCAAGCCATTCGTTGGGGGTGTCCGTACGTGAAGACTCCTCGAATCTGTCCGGAAACGGAGCAAAGCAGACAGCCTTGTCTATTCCGCAATCTTCCATAAGACGTTTAAGATTATCGATTGAACCTACAGGTTTTATATCCTCAGGAAACACGTGAGCGTGGTTAGCAAAAATCATAATGACTCCTCCTTTAAAAATCACTGAAAATCTTTGGTACTTTTAGTTTAACACGACACCTGTTTTGTGTCAATAATGCTGAAAAAGCAATCGCTTTATTGACAAAGAATGTATTAAAAATTATACTGTAATTACCAATATAAAAAGGAGTGTTAATCCTATGAAAATTACATTTATGGGTGCAGGAAGTACAGTTTTTGCACGCAACGTTCTTGGCGACTGTATGTGTACACCGGCTTTGAGAGAAGCTGAAATCGCACTTTACGACATCGATAAACAGCGTCTTGAGGATTCGGAAATTATCCTCAAGGCTATCAATAAAAATGTTAATGAATCAAGAGCAAAGATTACAACATATCTTGGTGTAGAGAACCGCAAGGATGCGCTCCGCGGTGCAAACTTCGTTGTTAATGCAATTCAGGTCGGACTTTACGACCCCTGCACAATCACTGACTTCGAAATTCCGAAGAAATACGGTCTTCGTCAGACTATCGCAGATACACTCGGCATCGGCGGTATTATGCGCGGTCTTCGTACAATCCCCGTGCTCGAAGATTTTGCACGCGATATGCAGGAAGTCTGCCCCGACGCTTGGTTCCTTAACTACACAAACCCGATGGCAATTCTCACAGGCTATATGACACGTTACTCAGGTATCAAGACAGTCGGTCTCTGCCACAGCGTTCAGAGCTGCGCAAGGGATTTGCTTGAGCACGTCGGTATGCTTGAAGAGGTCGGTGAAGGTAACTTCTATGACAGAATTGCAGGTATCAACCACATGGCTTGGCTTCTTGAAATCCACGACAAGCAGGGTAACGACCTTTATCCGGAAATCAGACGCCGTGCTCTTGAAATCAACGCTAAGGCTCTCGCAACAAATGACCCCGAAAAGAAGCATCACGATATGGTTCGTTTTGAATACATCAAGCGCCTCGGCTACTACTGTACAGAGTCAAGTGAGCACAACGCAGAATACAATATGTTCTATATCAAGGATAAGTACCCGAACCTTATCGCAGATTACAACAT
>JAZSID010000011.1:0-2548 GCA_045533625.1 Acutalibacteraceae bacterium
GACGAAAGCGCTCAGGCTATAGATTATATCACCAACACCTACGACGTAATAGGTGTCTGCGGAAATGCTACAGACTGTGACACTCTGGAAGAGGCAAGTGTTTACAACTGCGAAATGTTTATCTCCGTAACAGGCTCAGATGAACTCAATATGCTCGCTTGTTTTCTCGCAAAAAAAATCGGTGCTGCTCACACTGTAGCACGCATCAGAAACCCCGAATATAACGACCGTTCTTTGAGCTTTATGCGTCAGCATCTTGATATTTCAATGTCAATCAACCCCGAAAAACTGGTAGCTCAGGAGCTTTATAATATTCTCAGACTTCCCTCAGCTTTTAAAGTCGAATATTTTTCAAGACGTAACCTTGAAATGATTGAAGTAAAGCTTCGTCCTGAACATCAGATTTGCGGAATGACTCTTATGAAGCTTCGTGAAAAATTCAACGAAAACTTCCTTATTGCCGCAGTCCTTCGCGGTGGTCAGGTTTATATTCCTGACGGTAGTTTTGTGCTGAAGGCAGACGATATTATCAGTATAGCCGCCGCACCCCATGATATGCAAAAGCTGCTTAAAGGTATGGGTATGCTGCAAAAAAGTGCAAAGGATGTTATGCTTCTCGGTGGAAGCAAAATTGCATACTATCTTGCAAAAATGCTCTCCTCCTCAGGCATTAACGTTAAAATTGTTGAGAAGGAATATGATCGCTGTCAGCACCTTAGCGAAATTCTTCCTAAAACCGTTATTATTCACGGTGACGGCTCCCATCAGGACCTTCTCCTTGAAGAGGGCCTCAGAAGCCTTGACGCCTGCGTTGCTCTTACAGGCATGGATGAGGAAAACATTATCATTTCTATTTTCGCCTCCTCCCACAATGTACCCAAGGTTATTACGAAAATCAACAGCGACGAGCTTTGCAAAATGTCCGAAAGGCTGGGGCTTGACTGTGTTGTTTCGCCAAAAGCCGTAACATCAGACGTTGTTGTAAGATATGCAAGAGCTTTGCAGAATTCTCAGGGCAGCAACGTTGAAACAATGTACAAAATTATGGACGGCAAGGCTGAGGTTCTTGAATTCAAAGCAGGAAGTGATGCCCGATTCACCGAAATTCCTCTTAAAAATCTTAAAATCAAATCAGGAATTCTTATTGTAGGCATTATTCGCGCAGGCAAGGTTGTAATAATTCCCACCGGTGATGACGTTATCCGTCAGGGCGACAAGGTAATTGTTCTTGCTGCCAACCACAGACTTGACGACCTTTCACACATTATTTTTTAAGGAGTAACATCATGAACAGACGTATGGTTTTATACATGGTAGGCTCCGTAATCAAAATCGAAGCTCTGCTGATGCTTCTGCCCTTAATCGTTTCGCTGATATACAGCGAAACAACTTCGGCTGTCTCTTTCCTTATTTCAATTGTAATTGCCCTCGTTATCGGTTTTGCCATGACACTGATTGTAAAGCCCGGAAGCAAGGTTATTTACGCAAAAGAGGGCTTTGTAACCGTTGCACTTTCCTGGCTGTTTCTTTCTTTAGTCGGCTCCTTGCCTTTTGTAATAAGCGGAGAAATTCCATCTTTCATTGATGCCTTTTTTGAAACCGTAAGTGGTTTTACAACCACAGGTGCTTCAATTCTCACTGATGTTGAAACCATGAGCAAAGGCATACTTTTCTGGCGTTCCTTCACTCACTGGATAGGCGGTATGGGCGTTCTGGTTTTCGTAATGGCAATTATCCCCTCTTTTTCCGACCGTTCAATTCATCTGCTCCGTGCAGAGGTACCCGGACCCGTTGTAGGCAAGCTTGTTCCGAGAATAAAACAAACTGCAAGAATCCTCTATATCATTTATATAGCTATTACCCTTATTGAGGTTATCTTTCTTCTTGTGGGCAAAATGCCTCTTTACGACAGTCTCGTTCACGCTTTCGGTACTGCAGGCACGGGCGGCTTCGGCATTAAGAACGACAGTATTGCTTCCTACAACAGTTATCTTCAATGGGTACTGACAATCTTTATGCTGCTTTTTGGTGTAAACTTCAACCTCTATTATTTCATACTTATCAAAAAAGCTAAAGTTGCTTTAAAAAGCACAGAGCTTTGGTTTTACCTTGGAATTATTGCTTTCTCAACAATTTGCATTTCTGCAAACATTTTCCCGATTTACGAAACATTGGGAGCATCAATCAAACACGCCGCCTTTCAGGTTGCAGCTTTTGTAACAACGACGGGTTACGGAACAGCCACTGTTAATGACTGGCCCATTTTTTCAAAAACACTTCTGTTCCTACTGATGTTTGTGGGTGGCTGCGCAGGTTCAACTGCAGGTGGTTTCAAGCTTGCAAGAGTTATGATGCTTCTCAAAAATGCAAAGCGTGAGCTTCAGCGATTGCTTCATCCCCGTTCCGTAGGTGTTGTCCGTTTTGAAGGCAAAAGGGTTGATGATGTAACCGTAAACTCTGTTTCGGCTTATCTAACAATTTACACTCTTTTCTTCTGTATCATAGTTTTCATAATCGGCTTTGAAAAGTTTGACATTGAAACCAACAT
>JAZSID010000080.1:0-8283 GCA_045533625.1 Acutalibacteraceae bacterium
GGCATCTGCATCCTTTGCTTTTGCATTACGTACAATTCGTGTGGGAACAAGACTGATCGGACAAGCTGAAGCACAGCGACCGCAACGGATACAGTCTGTTTCTTTGAATACCTTTGCATCTTCCTTTGAAAAAGCAAGCAAGGCATTGTTGCTCTTTGAAAGAGGATGGTCAAGGTCTGTGATAGCCGTACCCATCATAGGACCGCCTGCAACAATTTTGACAGGATCATCCTTGAATCCGCCGCAGAAATCGATAATGTCGCTGATGCTTGTACCGATAGGTACACGAAGATTCTTCGGCTCCTTGATTGCCATACCGTCAACTGTGAGCGAACGGCTTACAAGAGGCTTACCTGTCTTGAGGTAACGTGAAATGAATGCTGTTGATGCAACGTTCATAACCATACAGCCGATGTCTGACGGGAGCTTGCCAGGAGGCAACTGACGACCCGTTGCAGACTGAATCATCATCTTCTCAGCACCCTGAGGATAACGCGACTCAAGCTGCATAATCTTGATTGCACCGCCTGCACTGCTGTCGCCGTCAACAATCTGTTCAAGAATCTTGAATGCTTCGGGCTTGTTGTCTTCAACAGCGATAACAACGTTCGGAATTTCAAGGAATTCCATAATTGTTCTTATACCTGAATAGATATCCCATGAGTTTTCAATACATTCGCGGTAGTCAACCGTGATGTAAGGCTCACACTCTGCCGCATTGATGATGAGTGTGTCAATTTTAGAAGGTGCATTGAGTTTGATATGTGTCGGGAAACCTGCACCGCCAAGGCCGACAAGACCCGATTCTCTGATAGCCTTGATAAAATCCTCTTTTGTTTCAACGTGAGGAGGCTTGATGCCTTCATAAAGGCGCATTTCTCCGTCCGATTCAATTGTAACACCCTGAGCCATTGCACCGCCCGGAAGCTTTACGTTACCGATTGCGGTAACTGTACCTGAAACGGAAGCGTGGATTGGTGCGCTGACGGGCTTGTCGCTGTCGCCGATAACCTGACCGACGGCAACTGTATCGCCAACCTTAACTGTCGGTGTACAAGGTGCACCGATGTGTTGCTGCATAGGTAAAATAACCTGTTTAGGCTCCGGCATACGAACAACTTCAAGCTCTGCTGTGTTCTTGTGGTGAGCAACTTTAACTCCGCCACGAACTTTCTTCACAGCCTTGATTACGCCGGGAACGTGAATTTTACCCATTTGTTCAACCCCTTTCATTTTATATACGATTAATAATTTTATCCAAAGCGGGAAGCACCAGCTTCAGCGTTGTTCCCGTAACAAAACCCGTTGCAACGGCAAACAACATCAGTAACGGGCCGTAACCCGTAATCAGTGCCCATGTGCCTGAAAGAATACAAGCCACTATGAGCTGACCGATATTATGACAAACGGCACAGATGATTCCGATACCGATATATCCGAAATTTAATTTTTTGCTTCGCAGAAGAATACAGGCGGCGAGCGTGCTGAGCAGACCTCCTGCCACACTCATAAGCATTGCTGTTGCGCCTCGTGTGATTCCTGCAAAAACAGCCTTGAGAACCGTTATCGCAAATGCACTGCCGACACCCGATGAGGACGCAAGGAACATCGTAACAACGTTCGAGAGTCCGGGTTTTGCTCCGGGAGGCATTCCGGGCAGAGGAGGTATCAGCGACTCAAGAAAAGAAAGTGAAAGCGCCAACGCTCCCATAATTCCGAGAAAAGCGATTCTTTTGGTTTTGGATTTTTCTGTATTCATAAACAATACCGTCAGTAAGTTATCATATCTGTTTTGTCTGCACCCTTGATTGTGATAACAATTTTTTCGGGCAGACAGGCGGCGGTTTGTCCTTTTGAAGTAAGCCAACCGCTGTTTATACAGAGCTCATCTCTGCAAGTAGCTTCGGTGAAACAAATTGCACCGTTTTTAACAGAGATAACTGTGTTTTCTTTCGGTGAGAAAGTGTAGGCTTCGCCAACTTCGTTAAGTTTGATTTCCTCAGTTTTTTCACCGTCTACGTAAACCTGTGCAATGAGCTCGTCATTATTGAAAAGGTTCGGAAGAAAAAGCAGGAAGTTTAAAAGCAGAACACCTGCAATTATCAAAATATCAACACGTCTGAAAAGCTTTCTCATTTTGCCACCACAAAGCTTTCGTCTGTAAGTGTAAAGCTGTCCTTGATTCCGTCAGTTACACGGACTGTTTTATCTTTAAAAATAAATACAGCCTGAGCGTCATATTCGCCGAGAAGTTCAAAACTTGCATTGTATCCGAGGATGTAGCAGGCTGTTGAAAGTGCATCGCTGAGTAAGCCTGAATCACAGATTACTGTTACGCTTGAAAGTCTGCTGTCTGCAGGATATCCCGTTGTTGCATCAAGGATGTGATGATATTTCTTTCCGCCCTCTTCAAAGAACTTTTCATAATTTCCCGATGTGGAAACGAAAGTATCGGAAAGCTTGAGTGTCGCCATTGAAGCCTGGTCATTTTCGGGATTCACGATGCCAATGTTGAAATCCTTTTTACCGTAAAGAAGAAGGCTTCCGCCAACGGAAACAACAGCAGAATCCGTGCTTGTTGATGAAAGAAGGGTCTTGATTCTGTCGCAGGCCGCACCCTTTCCGACAGCTCCGAGGTCAAGCGACTGACCTTCAGCGATTCTTACGGTTGTGTCCGTAACTTTGATTGAAGAATAACGGACGGTGCTGAGCTTTTCTGTAATCTCATCTTCAGAGGGCAGACGCTGGTTATCTCCGCCAAAATCCCAGAGCTTTGTAACCTCGCCGACGGTGATATCGAAAACTCCGCCGCAGCTTTTTGAAACATCGATGGATTTCGAAATTATGTCAGCAGTTTCGACGGAAACGGAAACCGCTGTGCCGGGATTGGCGTTGACTCTGTCAATGTCAGAGTTTTTCTCGTTTCGTGAAAGAAGAGCTTTTTCGGTTTCGTTGATGTTTTCAATAACAAGCTTAGAATTTTCTTCTCCGTCAGGACCGAAAAGCCTTACGTTTATAACCGTACCCATCGCGACGGCTGTGGCTTGATATTCTCTGCTGTTTCTGACAGAATCAAAAACGATGATTCCGACAATCAATGCAACACAGACAGCAACGGCAATCAAGGCGCGTTTATTAATCTTTTTAAGAGGCTCTGCAACTTTCAAAACATCACCCGATTCCATAAAAAGCCATAATAATCTATTCTATACAATTATATACCTTTTTTGTTTTTTGTTCAATAGAAAAACGATTAATTAAATATTTAACAAACTTGGCGAGTTTTGTTGAATAAACAAAACACCCACCAAGCGGTGGGTGTTAAAGTTGCGGTTAATTTTTCAAAGAATTAAATGTACCAGATCCAACCGAAGAGGAGGTAAACAATAATCCACTGAATTACAGAATATGAAACAGTTACTTTACAGGTTGCAGAAATTTTTCCGTCGGGAGTCTTAGCAGTAATTGTAGCTGTACCTACGCCTGCTGCGTAAACAGCACCTTCTTCGTCAACTGTTGCAACTTTTTCGTTTGAAGATTCCCAAACAATGTCTGTTGAATATGCAGCTTCTTCGGGATAAATGCTAACGAAAAGACGTGTTGTCTGCTTAAAGTTCATACCGATGTCCTGCATACTCATAACAAGTTCTGTCGGCTGTGTAACAAGCTTCGGAACTGAACGATCTTCGTGTGAACCGCAGTTATCGCAAATTCTTCTTTCTACACCTTCCTTGCTGTGTGTAGGCTGTTCAATAACCTTCCAGGCAAGCCACTTATGACCTGTCTTCTTGAGAGCAGTAGAACTCTTAACGTCCTGACAAGAGGGGCAGAAATTACGGACATATCCGTCTTCTGTACATGTTGCTTCCTTACGGTCGTAAATATAATTGTGACCGTAAGAGGGGAGAGGAGTTTCCGTCATTGTACTGCCGCAGTCCTTACATACTGTTCTGATGTAACCGTCTTCAGTACATGTAGCAGCCTGTTTAGCGATTTCTGTGTCGCCGTGGCCCTTTTCTTTGATTGAAGTAGTGCTGATAACCGTACCGCAATCATTACAGATTTCTCGGTCATAACCTGCTTCTGTACAAGTGGGGTCTTTGTGTTCAGTTTTCTTGTTCTTGTGACCTGTTGCTGCAATCGGAATGTTGCTGATTATTTTACCGCAATCAAGACAAGTTTCCTTATCATAGCCGGCTTCTGCACAAGTAGCATCTTTGTGCTCTTTTTTTGTGTTCGGATGATTTGTGGGGTTAATTGTTGTTTCAGAGATTATTTCTCCGCAATCTGTACAGATTACTTTGTCGTAACCAGCTTCTGTACAAGTAGCATCTTTATGCTCTGTTTTCTTGTTTTTATGATCAGTCTTTTTTATTACTGATGAGTTTGCAATTTTACCGCAGGTTGTACAGTACTGAACGATAGTACCTTCTTCTGCACATGTTGCGTCTTTAGTAATAACCCATGAATCAGCAGGCTCGTGAACGTGAGCTGTGGGAAGGTTATTTTCAGCAACTACTGAATCAGTGACGTCGATGTTAGCTTCAGTACCGTCATTTGCACTGACAGCACAGGACTCAAAATCAACAGAAAATTCAGAAGCAGCTACATCGCCTACAACAGCACCTTCACCTGTTGCCTTTGTATATGTGTATGTAACGATGTCACATTCAGCTACCACAGGCTCAGTTATTGCAAAACTTGATTTGCCGTTGTCAAGGTTGAAGCTCTGGGTGCCTCCTGCAAGGAGAAGGTCGACGTTGAAAGCAATCTTGGAAAGGGTAAGACCCTGGCAAGTTGTTGTAACTGTGATGTCAAATGAGTTGAAGCTGTTCTCCTTGAGTTTAAGTACAACGACAGCTTCTTCTGCTGTTTCACTTACCAATTCAAGTGAAAACACTGGAGCTGCGGGAGCTTCGGGAGTTGCGGGCTCATCAGCTGCCAATGCAAATGCAGGTGCAACAGTGAGAAACATCAATGCTGCAAGGAAAACTGAAAGAGCTTTTGTGAAAATCTTTTTCATTTTTTATTACCTCCGTAAGAATATAAAAATACACATACCTATAATAATCCTTTTTTGTAAAAAGGTCAAGGTGTGTTTTGACGAAAAAAGAGATGTTGCTTTGTAGAAAATTACATATTCTTACAATAATATCTTTTCGCTCTGATAAGATACTCATTTGAATTTTTCAAAAAATGGTGAAAAAACTATATCGTGAGAGGAGAATATGTATGAAAAAACGTATGATTGCCGTGCTGACGGCTTTTTCTTTACTCTACGGTTGTGTTTGTATAAAAATGTATAAGCTTGCGACTCAGGAAACAGTACTTGCGGACAGCACACGAAAAAAATATACAATTACAGCAGGAGAGTTGAGAGGCGATATTCTTGACTGCAACGGTAACAAGCTGGTGTCGTATGATTATGAAAACATAGTTGCAACGAAGCCGACCTATAAAGCACTTGCTGCGCTTGAAAACGTTCTTGAAAAAAGGGAATATGAACTCCTTCGCGAAAGGATGAAAAATTCAACGGCGGTTTCGATGAGCGTCGGAAAACAGGAGCTTGACGAAAATTCTGATTTTGTCGTGTTGCGCAAGTATTTCCGATATGAGGAAAATCAGATTGCAGATCATATAATAGGATATCTCAACGGTGAGGGCAGGGGAGTCAGCGGAATAGAAAAAAGCTTTGACAGTGTTCTTTATACGGGAAAGACCCTTTCGGCAAGCTTCACGGCAGATGTTTACGGAAGAGTGCTCAGCGGAATGCAGATTACCGTAAACAACAGCGATGTTCCGACGGGTGCCGTTACTCTGACTATTGATACTGAAATACAAAAAGCTGTTGAATCGGCACTTGATGAAAACAATGTGGAGTGCGGAGGAGCAGTCGTTGTTGAAATCGCAACGGGTGCGGTAAGAGCGATGGCATCACGGCCTGATTTCGATGCCGGGAATATTTCGGGTTACCTCAACAATGAAAATTCTCCGCTTCTGAACAGAGCTTTGAATCCGTACAGTGTCGGTTCCGTGTTTAAAGTTATTGTTGCAGCAACGGCGATTGAACAAGGTTTTGATTCTTTCAACTATGAATGCACAGGAAGCGTTGATGTTGACGGAACAACATTTATCTGCAATAAAAACACGGTGCACGGTAAGCTTGATATAACAAAGGCACTTGAGTGTTCTTGCAATACATTTTTTATAGAGCTCGCAAAAAAAGTCGGGGCAAAGGCGGTGATTGAAACAGCATCGCTTATGGGTTTCGGTCAGGAAAATATACTTGCAGACGGTATCGTTTCAAAATCGGGAGTGCTTCCTTCTCTGAATGAACTTGAATCAAGCGGAGCATTTGCGAATTTTTCGTTCGGTCAGGGACGGTTCACCGCAACGATGCTTCAGCTTTGCGATATGATGTCAGCTGTTGCTGATGAAGGTAAATTCAGAAAACCGTACCTTATTGAAAGAGTGACGGGAGCTGACGGAACGGTTATTCAGTCGCACAACGGCGATTATCCTGTTTATGCTCTTTCTGAAAAGACTTGCAAAAAACTTGTGCCGATGCTTGTCAGTGTGGTCGAAAACGGCAATGCACAGCAAGCAAAGCTCAAAAACGGTGTTTTGGCGGCAGGCAAGACCGCAACGGCACAGACGGGTATATTCAAAGAAAACGGTACAGAGGTCTGCAATACCTGGTTTGCGGGCTTTTTCCCTGCAGACAATCCGCTGTATACGGTTGTTGTACTCAAGGAGGGCGGTGCATCCGGAGCAACGGATTGTGCGCCTACATTTAAATGTATCGCAGATAAAATTTTAAGCTTTGAAAAAATTTCTTAAAAAGTTAAAAAAATGCTTGATTTGGAATATACCTTGTGTTATAATCTATCGGCAATCATTACACACGTAGAGTGTTTTGAGCGAAGTGCATTAGAAAAATGTCCGCTTTTTAAGCTCTGCGGAGGCAAAAACTAAGGAGGAAAAATTTATGCCAGTAGTATCAATGAAGCAATTACTCGAAGCAGGTGTTCACTTCGGACACCAGACAAGAAGATGGAACCCGAAAATGGCTCAGTACATTTTCACAGAGCGTAACGGTATCTACATCATCGACCTTCAGAAGACAGTTGGTAAGCTTGAAGAAGCTTACATGTTCATCCGTGAGGTTGCTGCAAACGGAGATGAAATTCTCTTCGTAGGTACAAAGAAGCAGGCTCAGGATTCTGTTAAGGAAGAAGCTATCCGTTGCGGTATGCCGTACGTTAACGCACGTTGGCTCGGCGGTATGCTCACAAACTTCAACACAATCAAGAGAAGAATCAAGAGACTTGAGCAGCTCAAGAAGATGGAAGCTGACGGAACATTCGACCTTCTCCCGAAGAAGGAAGTTATCAAGCTCAACCTCGAAATCGAGAAGCTTGAAAAGTTCATGGGCGGTATCGTTAACATGAAGAAGCAGCCCGCTGCTATGTTCATCGTTGACCCGCGCAAGGAAAGAATCGCTGTTCAGGAAACAAAGAAGCTCGGTATTCCCCTTGTAGCAGTTGTTGACACAAACTGTGACCCCGATGAAATCGATTACGTTATCCCCGGTAACGACGACGCTATCCGCGCTGTTCGTCTTATCGCTGGTGCAATGGCAGATGCTGTTATCGAAGGCCGTCAGGGTGAGCAGTCAGAAGCTGCACCGGTTGAGGAAGCAGTTGCTGAATAATTTTGATTTTAAACCCCGTTATATTTCATTGACGGGGTTTCTTTTAAATTATACTTATTTCTAGGAGGAATTTATTATGGCATTTACAGCTAAAGACGTACAGGCTCTTCGTGAGAAGACAGGCGTTGGTATGATGGATTGCAAAAAGGCTCTTGTTGAAACAGACGGTGATATCGACAAGGCTATTGATATTCTCAGAGAAAAGGGTCTTGCATCCGCTGCTAAGAAAGCAAGCCGTGTTGCTGCTGAAGGTATTGTTGCTGCTTACAGTGATGATAAAGCCGGCGCACTTGTTGAAATCAACTGCGAAACTGACTTCGTTGCTAAGGGCGAACCCTTTGTAAACCTTGCTGCTAAGGTTGTTAAGACTGTAGTTGCTGCTAAGCCTGCAGATGTTGAAGCTCTTCTTGCTACAAAGGCAGTTGACTCAGACAAAACAGTTGATGAAGAAGTTCAGGAAGTTTTCCTTGCTCTTCGTGAAAATATGAAAGTTCGTAGATTTGCTCTTGTTGACGGTCATACAGTAACATACATTCATGCCGGCGGTTCAGTTAAGTCGGAGGCCAAGC
>JAZSID010000099.1:0-12950 GCA_045533625.1 Acutalibacteraceae bacterium
AACCGCCGCAGAAACAGCCGCTCCGATAAGATCAGAAATCATAAGTTCACCTTCTTATGTTGCTATGATTTTTCATTATATCACTCCGATATCATTTTTCAAGTAAAATACGAATTTTTTCCGATATATCCACCATTAATCGTATTTTGGACAATTAAAATATCAATACAAAAAGTAGAGATTTACTGCAGTTTTTCTTCTGCTGATTGCTCTGACTGACGGTTTTTGACATCTTTTGCAAACAGCAACTTAAAGATGATTCTTACAGCAGGCTGAAAAATACGTAAGCGAGAACAGTAATCACAACAGTAATAAATGCAAACACCATTCTTTGAAATGGATTTCTGGGCATAATAAAATATTGGTGGTAAAAAGCCATACAAACTGACTAAGTCAACTTGTATGGCTTTTGTTTAAATATGCTTATTTAAGTGGCATAGGGATGTATGAAAGAAGCATTTCGAAGATTGATTTAATGAAGTTCATAATCATTTCGAAAATATCAATCTTTGCATCCTGCTCGGGTGTTGTGTCTTCCGTTTCTACATCAACTTCGGGAGTATCTGTATCATCTTCAGCCTCGATTTCAGGAGACTGGTCGATGAGGTCGAGATACTCAACATATTCTGCCGATGTTTCGAGGAGAACCTCTGCAGGCTTGGACTGGTCAACGTTAGCAAGGAGTGTACCTGCCTGATTGAGAAGATCAACATCAAGCTGATCGATAACTCCGTCGTGGTTACAGTCCGCTGCAGTATAAACAGCCTCACCTACATCTTCCTTTGTAAGCATTCCGTTTGCAAGGCAATCGACAATAATCGCATCCTGACCGTCATACCAACCGTCACCGTTTGTGTCACCGAAGATAACAGCTTCAAACTCGTTGATCATATCTTCTCCTGCCGTCAGGGTGATCACCGTACCTGTGCCGATTGTGTCAGATTCACAAGTGAATGTGTAGCCGTTGTTTGTGGCAGACAAGTAATCATCAATTGAAGATGAGCCTGAGTCAAAACCTGAGATAGTGTTTGTTTCGAAGTCAACATTTGCTGTGCTGTTGCCTGAAAGTGTGATTGCAGGAATGGTCTTTGTGTCAAACACCTCATCGCAAGCAGGGCAAATATGATTCATTGTGCCTTCTCTGCGAGTTGTCGGTGTAACAACCGTCTTCCATACAAGCTCGGAATGTCCGAGAGGATCAAGAATTTCGCTGATGTATGCATCTCTGCACACCTTACACAAACAAACTACAACACCTTCGTCCACGCAAGTCGGTGGTGCAGTAATTGTTTTATAGTCGTGGTCAAGCAAAGGAAGCTCTGTCGTTGAAACTGTCTGACTGCAATCGTCACAAACAACCTTATCATAACCATTTTCTGTGCACGTTGAATCCTGATGCTCTTCGTGAGTGTTGTTATGGTCACAAATCAGCTCATCAAGACGGATTGTTACGGGAATTTCACCCGAATTGCTTGAACTGTAGTATCTTACACCGAGATAATATACTGTTCCTGATTTGAAGGTGTAGGTAATCGAAAAGTTATTATTGTTTCCACCGTCATCGTCAGATACAATCTGATTTTTATCTGCATTGAAAACATAGCCGTATGTATCTGTGCTGCTTGATGAATAGAATGTGTATACACCTGAATTTGCAGGGACAAATTTGATGTAAACGGTTTCACCTGCTTTAACCTTAAAGTTCTGAGTAACACCGACCAAAATATCGGAAATCATCTTTTCACACACATCACATTTTCCGTCAGAATTTTCATCAGTGTGCGTAAGGTCTGTTCTTGCGTATCCGCAAAATTCACAATCAGGGTCACAATCGTTTTTGTATGTATGAACAAGTTCTGTTCTTATATCACCGCAGACGTCGCATTCGGGGTCGCAATCGTTTGAGTATGTGTGACCTGCATCCGTATTGATATAACCACAGATATTACATTCAGCATCACATGAATTGCTGTAAATATGCTCGTGGTCATCGTCAGGGATTAATTCAAAATTATAACCCGTTTCCGTTGCATACGCTTCAGCTGTTGACCCTGCATAGCCACAAATGGTTGTGTAATAACTTATGCATTCACTGCCGAAGGTGCAGTTTCTGTTATATACCTTCAGCTTTTCAATTTTCTGACAACCCGCAAAAGCATTATTGCCGATTGACTGAACGCTGACAGGCAAAGTAACACTTCCGAGATTTGTGCAGTCAGCAAACGCATAGGCACCAATACTTGTTACACTGTCTCCTATTGTGACGCTTGTAAGTCCAGTGCAACCGTAGAATGCTTCATCACCTATGCTTGTTACGCTGTCAGGTATCGTTATGCTTGTAAGTCCGGTACAATTATAGAATGCTCTCCAATCGATGCTTGTGACGCTGTTGCCGATTGTTACGCTTTCAAGTCTTGTGCAATCACGAAATGCACAAATGCCTATACTTGTTACGCTGTCGGGGATTATTATGCTTGTAAGTCTAGTGCAACCAGAGAACGCAGAATCACCGATGCTTGTTACGCTGTCGGGGATTGTTATGCTTGTAAGTCTAGTGCAACCAGAGAACGCAGAATCACCGATGCTTGTTACGCTGTCGGGGATTGTTATACTTGTAAGTCTAGTGCAACCGCAAAATACACATGAACCGATATTAGTTATACCATCTTCAATAATTATTTCAGTGCACTTATTTCGGCTTATGTACCAAGGGGTAAAGACATAGAATACATCATAATTCTGCATCGTCCCTGTACCCTTGGTAAGAGTAACTTTTTCAATGTTTGTGCAATTATAGAAAGTATTATATATCATTGCAGATGCAGGCATTGTAATTTCTTTTATTCCGGTACAATTATAGAATGCATCATAACCTATACTTGTTACGCTGTCGGGGATCGTTACGATTGTAAGTCCTGTGCAACCAGAGAATGCATCATAACCTATGCTTGTTACGCTGTCAGGGATAATTATGCTTTTTAATTCTTTAATCCCTTTGAACGCATTTTGACTTATACTCGTACAGCCGTCGTTAATTATTATATGCTTGATATAGGGCTTGTACTGAACCCAGGGTGCGTCGTCGTTAGCAAAAGAAAGCATATTTCCGGTGCAGTTAACAGTCATTGTATATGTTTCTTTATTTATTTCAAAGCTCAGTTTTGAAGTAACAACCACTGAAATTATTTTTTCATCAGCTTCGACCCCATTGTACATGTAATAATATTCAATATCATTATTTTTCGCATAAGTTTCGGCGTATGAATCCTTTACCAGATATGCAAACAGATTACGGCAACCACTGAACGCTTCATTACCAATGCTTGTTACGCTGTCGGGGATTGTTATGCTTGTAAGTCCTGTGCAACCGGCGAATGCACCATAACCTATGCTTGTTACGCTGTCAGGTATCGTTACGTTTGTAAGATTGATACACTCAACGAAGGCAAGAACACCGATGCTTGTGACACGCTTGCCGATTGTTACGTTTGTAAGGCCGGTGCAATTGGAGAATGCTTCTTCACTGATGCTTGTTACGCTGTCAGGGATTGTTACGCTTGCAAGGCTTGTGCAACCGTAAAACGCAAGATCGCCTATGCTTGTTACGCTGTCGGGGATTATTATGCTTGTAAGACCTTTGCAACCAGAGAATGTATCGAACCCGATGCTTGTTACGCTGTCAGATATCGTTATGCTTGTAAGACCTGTGCAACCGTAAAATGCACCAGAACCGATGCTTGTTACACCGTCACTGATTGTTATCGTTTTGATTGACGAACGATAACTGTCCCAAGGTGCATCAATGTAATAATAATCCGACATCGCACCTGTTCCACTTATGACAAGTTCACCTGTTTCAATGTCAAAAGTCCACGTAAGATTATCACCGTGGGTGCCACTATAACTTTCAGCACTTGCTTTCGGTGTGAAGTCAAGCCAATTAAAATTGAGCCAGTCAAGATCCAGCCTTAATCCCACAAAGCCACTCAGCGGTGCGGCAGTCAAAACCATAACCGCAACCATAAGCGATGCTAATATTTTCTTTAACTTTTTCATTTGGATTCCTCCCAACGAAATATCTGTCTTTTATATAAACAAGTAACTATATATTTAAGTGTAACACTTTTGGCATATAAATGCAATTATGCAATGTATCAAAAAATGTGTTTTGAAATATATTCGGGATACATTAATACCATCATAAACATAATAATTTCACCTGTTTTCTCCTCAAGTGTTGCTTTTTCTCGTCATTTAAGTACCTCTTGACGAAAAAAAGCACAAACCGAACCTACTGCCGTTTGGCAAAAGGTTCGGTTTGTTATTTATTGTAAGCTGTCACATCACGCCGCAACCGCATTTGCATTAACTTGTTCGATAACTTTACGAATACCCATCCAGACAGTTAGATCTGTGAAAACATCGACAACACTACCCTTGTCTGTAAACGGAGATTCCTGAAGCACCGAAAGGTCTTTCATCAAGCCGTTGTGCACGATATATTCAATGATCTGATTTACAAAATAAATCTGTCTGGAATCAAGATTAACATTATCGAGAAACTCTGCAAAGGCTTCCTTCGCTGCAGTCATATCAAGTCCTACGATTTCGCGGACAAATTCACCGAGCGGTTTTTCACCGTACTCTGCTTCATAGTCTGCTTTTGAGCCTACTTCACTCCACAGAATTTGCTCGAGAACTTTTATATCATCTGCGTTGAGAGGGATGTTCGATTTCAATTTTGAGATTACCTCGTTATCCTGATGCTGACGAACATAAAACTCTGCTTTTGCTTTGTAGTTCTTAAGGTCGTCGTTCTCGAGCTCAGATTCATTCCACTCGATAGAGAGTATTTCATCGTCGAAATTTGTGTTATATATTGCTCCGTCATAAGGAATGTATTTAATTAAATCTCTTAAGCACTTACGGATGTGCTCGAACTCATTTATTCCTGCTGTGTCAACATAATCGGTGTGCAGGATTTTGTTAATCAGTTCGGACTGAACCATAATTTCAGGGATATTTGCAACACTTGCAACGCCTGCAACCTTCTTGAACAAGTCGCTTCTTGCACGGTTATATTTTTTGCCTACAAGATATGCAAGCTCAATGCCGTACATAAGAGCATCAAACCGCATTGCCTTCGGTTCGTCCTCGTCGGGCGTTATAAGAGGAGCAAGCTCGTCTGCAATAATCAATGTATCTGCATATGTAAGCGGAGTATAGTTGTCGGGATTCGCATACAGCTCAACATACTTAAGGTGCTGACGAACAGCAAAGTTCTCTTTGTTCAGCTCCCTGACCTTACGAACCATATCGTCTACCAATTCTTTGCGGAACTGTATAAGCTCGTCGGTCTGATAATCTATATCCTGCAGCTTGAATACAATCTGTGACTTAAGGCTGAAAATAGCACCCTGCAAGGCAATCTGATTTGCCGATCTGCCTTTTCCACCCATACGGAAGAACTCGAAGTTTCCGCAGAAGTCAAAGATATAGAACATCTTCTTATCTTCGCCGTCAAGAAGTCCCGGACAAAGACGGGTTCCGCGACCAATCATCTGCCAGAATTTTGCCATACTCATAACCTTTTTGAAGAAGACAAGATTAACGACTTCGGGCACGTCGATACCTGTATCAAGCATATCAACGGAAATTGCAATCTGCGGCAGCTTTTTAGCGTCAGAAAATTCATCAATAGCACTCTGTGCATAGTTGATTTTGTTATCGATTACTTTTGCGTAACCGTTCAGGTGCGGATATTCTTTATTAAAAATCTCAAAGATTTTTTCGGCATGACGGTGATTCTTTGCAAAGATAATCGTCTTGCCTATCTTCTGACCGTAATCAATTCTGATGCCGTTGGTCATCAATACATTCAGCACTTCTTTGATGGTGTCTTCGTTGAAAATCCATTCGTTGAGTGCAGCAGAGCCAATACTTTCGGGCATTTCACCGTCGTGTGTGAATGTAGCTTCATACGCTTCCTTGTCTGCATCGGACAAGTCATCATAAACGATGCCCTGCTCGATGAATTTGAGCTTGGTTTCAACGGACATATAATCTACAAGATAGCCGTCCTTAACGGCATCGGCAAGCTCATAACCGTAAGTCGGAACACCGTTTTCGAGCTCAAACACCTCGTAAGTGTTCTTGTCAATTTCATCTTTTGGCGTAGCAGTAAGACCCACCAACGGTGCGTCAAAATAGTTGAATATATCACGGTACTTGTTATAGATCGAACGGTGAGCCTCGTCGCAGATAACCAGATCGAAATGACCGCAAGTGAAGAGCTTTCCTTTCTCATCCTTGACGGAATCGATGCAGTTCATCATCGTCTGATAAGTTGAGAAAACGCAGTGAGCGTTGTAGTTATCTTTCTCTTCACAGAGGTTTGTGACGGACAAATCGGGCAAAAGATTTACAAAGTTTCGTTTTGCCTGTGTGACGAGAGAATTACGGTCAGCGAGGAACAGGATATTCTTAACCCAACCGTGCTGTAAAAGCACATCACAAAGAGCAATAACTGTTCTCGTCTTACCTGAACCCGTAGCCATAACAAGCAAAGCCTTACGGCGGTTTTTCTTATCGAAGCTGTCGCAAACGGCTTTGATTGCACCTTCCTGATAATAACGGCCTGCGATTGCTTTATCGACAATTACGTGGTTAAGGCTTGTCCGCATAGTCTGAAGGTTAAAGAGCTTTTCAAGGTCACGCTTTGAGTAAACGGTAGCAACCCTGCGCTCGGGATAAAGATTATCCGTGATTCGGGTGTCGAAACCGTTTGAAAGGAAGATAACAGGACGTCGGCCGAACTTTTTCTCTAAAAGGTCGGCATACAATTTTGCCTGCTGTCTGCCCTTTGAGACATCAACGCAGGTGCGTTTAGCTTCAAGCACGGCAAGAGGTCTGCCGTCATCACCGAAAAGGACATAATCTGCAAAGCCAACCTCACTCTTGTTCGGCATACCGGGCAGTTCGTATTCGTTAATCCAGTCCTTGCCCTCTGTCCAGCCTGCATCATCGAGCATCGCATCGATATATATTTTACGGGTTTTGTATTCGGAAATATCCAGAGGTTTCGGGACATAAGTCTGCTGCTGTTCTTCACGGCGTGCAGTAAGCTCAGCCTTGAGAGATTCATTCTCTGCAATAAGGCTTTTAAGGTCGATTTCAGCATCAGATACAAATTCAAGAGCTTCTTCGACAGTCAACCCGAGCAGGTCTTTGTTGAAGTGGTTTTCAGAATAATTTTCGGAATAGCAGTAAGCAACAAAATCGAGAAAGACAAAAAGATTTTCGAGGCAAAGCTCAGCCTGCTCGAGAGTAACTTTTTTGCCTGTATGGGTCGCATGGTTGCCGAGCTCACGGATGAGCTTCATCCTTAGCCAGATGTCATTGCCGACAATTTCTCTGAAATCCTCATTATTCATAAGGCAGACGAGACGGTCGTCATATGGCATAGCAAGGTCGCCGTCAACGGAATACATCCATTTGACAGCCATTTCCATCGCCCTTCGGCAGTTTATGATACAAGTGGACAAATCGATATGTAAGGTCTTTTCCGCCGCAATAGCAACAGAAGAAAACGTATCAAACCGCTTGTCCTTTGTTAAGAAATCAAAGTTGGTCATTAAATATCACCTGCTATTCAAAATCTGAATACAATTTAAATTCTAAATCTGTTTTAGACCTCAAAATATCAAAGTTTCTTTTTCCTAAATATTTTATCATATTATTTATCGAATCAGCAATTGCACTTTCACTATAGCAAACAATAACAATTTTATCCGCAATAGCAAAACTTTCACGCAAGATGTCCTCATCAGTAACATCCAATGAATGACCTGATACAAACAGTTCTACATAATAATTATCTATAAAAGACTTTTCTTCTCTGATGAAATTCATTAGTTTTAAATACCCAATGTCAGAACCGTATAAAACTCTCTGATAATACTTTTTGAAACGCAAAAAATCTGTTTCTGCATAACTCTCACTGTCTGATTCGTCATTTACATCAGGGTTTACTCCTATAATGATTTTATTTGATAATTCTCCGTGCAAATGATAAGCGTATTTGGCATCATACAGTTTTTCAAAAGAAGGTGTGTAATTGAAAGTTATAACCTTATTCGCACCATTAAACACACTGTTTTTTGAAACCAATCCTTTTGTGGCTAGACTATCTATAGGATTGCTAACAAAAACCTCTAAATACAGTCTTAGAATTTCAGTTAACATTAAATGTTCATTGTATAGCTTTGATATAATTTTAGTTTTATCTATTACTATATTTTCTGAGCCACAAGGTTCTTCAATTCTATATTCATCTCTTATCCAACAATTCTCATAGGGAATTTGAGCTATACCTTGAGTCACAGATTTATCATACTCATAAAAGAAATCAAAAAACTTTAATATATATTTATCTTTTTCGTTATCAGATAACTCTACAACTTCAACATCATCGCAATCGTAGAAAAATTCTTCAAAAACATGAATTACCGTTGCAATTTCTCTCTCAAAATCAATCCAACCAAGTTCCTTGTTGAAAACGGATAAAAAATATTTAAACCAAATATTATCTTTCGAAAGTGAAACTATTCGCTTTATTTTATCAATATCTAACAGAAACTCATCGTATACATTTTTGTATTTCTCATAGCATTTTGGTATAAAATTATCTGTTTTCAACAGACGTTCATCCCCGAAAACATCGCCTATGGTAGACATTGTTTTTTCGTCATAATGCTGTCGTAAAAAATCAACAGTATGCAAGAAGTTATCGTATCGTGTGGGGAAATAATGATATAAATCAAAACCATTTCCTAAAAGGAGAATTTTCATATTTTCACATCCATTATTGTATATATTAAATCCTATTCTTTAAACTCAGATAATTTATAATTCTGAACCCAACCGTAAGAAAATGTATCATCATCATTTTTCCAACATATCTGAACCCATTTTTTATGCTTATCAACTATCTGAACTATCTTTCCAAGACTTAACTTATCCACTACGGTGGAAGTGCAATCGGGCTTTATTCTCGGCATCACTTCTTTTTCTGCAACGAAACGATAACCGTTAGTGTTGTACGATTCTGCACTGAAATTTTCTTCAGTTATGTAAAAATTATTAACTTCATTTACATAATATTTAGTTGAATAATCATTTGTGATGTTTATATTAACTTCAGGTGTAGACGAAAAAACAATTCCGAATAACAGTTGTAAAATTGATACTATCAAGCTTATATAATCGACATATGTTTTAAAATTCTTAGCATTTATCTTATTAGATTCTACAGAAATCAAAGTGTCTGTTTTTCCGCTTTCTTCTTCAACTATTTCATTGTCATTTTCAATCTCGAGATTTTCTAAAATAACAGTAGCAGTTGGTAAAGCTGCTTGCAAATCTTTTATACAACGAAAAGATTCGTTTATATCCAAAGTTGCAATTCTTGTCACATATTCTGTATTCATCCGACTTAATATAGAACTCGCTCTTGCAACAGAATCGATTAAATTAGATTGATTTTTAGCTAATATTTCAGCACATCTTGTTATTTTGAGTTGGTTTTCTTGAAAAGCACTCAAGTTTTTCTCAATAATGCTCATTGTTTTGGATACTGCTTGCATATTGCGATTAATTTGAGAATATCGCTTATTAAAATCTCTTTGTGTTGATTCTGCGATTGAAGATATGTTAGAGCTCGCCGAAAGAGCTGATTTGGTAAGTTCTTCCATGAACTTTTTTATATTTTCAAAAGGGTCTATAAAATCAAAGTTTTCTGTTGTCATGTTACAACTCCTTTATCCGAAATATTTTTGCATTAATGATTTTTTTAGTGTTTCGAGTTTGTCGAGACTTTGCTGAACTGCAAATTTTGATTTGTCGACTTGTTCGACGAAGGCAATATACTCTTCCTGCAATTCAATAGGTGGAATAATTTGAACGTATGCCTTCATAATTGCTGTATTAAGATTGGGCTGTGTTCCGGCAGGAGCAATCTTTCTGAAATGCTCTGTCATTTGATTCAATGCTTGCAACAGAAAAACTTTATCTAATCTTTCATCAATATCTTCCATCGCAAGCCATCCATCGTGAATACACCCATCAAAAGTAATAATACGGGCAAACCCTAAAGATACACCGCAATTAGCAAAAATCAAACTTCCCGACTTAACCATACGGCTCCTCTTAACACCATCTTGAATAATATGCTCTTTTGTAGAGTGCAGATATACATTGTCGCCCTTTGTCGCATCTCCAATTTTAATCCAAGGAATATCTCCACCAAGATAATTCTCAATGGGTCTCGGTGAGCCGCCTCTGACAATTGTGCATAATTCTCCTAACGGCTGACTCTCCCAACCTTTATCATTCGTGCTAATGTCTCCAAACATCTCGACAAATCGGGCTTTGACGAGTTCATCAAAAGCCGATAATTGCTGTATTCGTGCGGTAATCAATTCTGAAATTTTATTAAGAACAGTCGCAATTTCTCTTTGTTCTTCCAAATTTAAATCAGGAATTTCGTAGTCCTTTAACCATTCGGTGCTCATATTTTTTTGAGCAACACCTTTGGCAGATTGAATACATTTATTTTCAAAATAATCAGAATTCAAAAAACAATATAAGAACGATTTGTCATATGGAACGCCATCTTTAATTCTTAAACAAGCAACTCGTTGGTTAAGTGCTGCTGGAAGAAAATCTTTTTTCAACAGTGCAACTCTACCAACATTACCTGTAAGGGAAATTAGCAAATCGTCTTCATATAGTGTATATTTTTCGATATCGGGAGTATCAATAGGATAAAAAGCAGGAGCGGTATCTTCAATATAACCTTTTTGTACATTGGCGATTCTGATTATTCGAATACCCGATGAAATATACTTCTCACTTTTAAATGCATAACCATTTAACACTTCACAAATATCACCTAATCTTGCCATTTTTTCACCTCTTTGAAAAACAACACAAAGTTGCTACACTTGAAATTATTTCAATAATACTGCAGATAATTAACCATAGCTTTTTCTTTTTTCTCGCAGACACAATCAGTCCGATAGCGGAAGCTATTATCAGAAACGCACCGAGAACTAATACCGCAGTGAGTTTTTTCTCTAAACCCCAATGTGGCAGAAGTGCTACAAAGGTCTGAAACATATATTGTAAAATCTGTTTTAAAACCATCCCGAATGTTTCAAAGGATTCTTTTAACGCTGAAAAATCCAAAAACAGAAGAACGAGTGCTGCTTTATGCATCAAAGCATTCCCTCCAGCCCTTTGAGTCCATTGGTGATTTTTTCTTCAAGATCGAAAAGTTCTGCGATGATTTCGCTCGTCGGCGGATACTCAACGGCTACATACTCCGTCTTCTTATACTTATTAATTGAAAGGTCGTAGTCGTTCTGTACGATTTCATCTTTAGGAACAAAGAAGGATTTTTCTGTTCTTTCTCTGTTCTTTTCGTTTTCAAGGTTACGGAAACGGGCAATGATGTCCGGAATATCGTTATCCTTGACTTCCGTTCTCTTGTCGTCAAGGCTGTAGCCGTCTGCCGTCATATCATAGAACCATACATTATCCGTTCCGCCGTGTTCAGTCTTGGTAAAGATAAGTATACCTGTCGAAACACCTGCATAGGGCTTGAACACGCCTGAGGGCATAGAGATAACTGCTTCAAGACGATTGTTTTCTATAATCTCCTTACGGATTGCCTTATGTGCTGTTGATGAGCCGAAAAGAACACCGTCAGGTACGATGCAGGCACATCTACCGCCGATACGGAGCATACGAAGGAAAAGTGCAAGGAAAAGAAGTTCCGTTTTCTTTGTCTTGCAGACCTTTAACAAATCCGCTGAAACCGTGTCATAATCAAGACTGCCTTTGAACGGAGGATTCGCAAGTATGAGAGAGAACTTGTTCTTGTCAGTGTTCTGGTCAGAAAGGCTGTCACGATACTCAATAAACGGATGCTCAACACCGTGCGTCATCATATTCATCGCACCGATACGAAGCATCGTTCTGTCCATATCGTAGCCGAAAAACATATGATTCATATAGTGGTCTTTTGCAATGCGGTCAAAGAAGATTTCTTCTCTGCGATGCTCTTTGAGATAATCTCCTGCCGCAACAAGGAAGCCCGACGTACCGCAGGCAGGGTCGCAGATAATCTCATCTGCCTTGGGGTCCATCATTTCAACCATCATTTTGATAATGTGGCGCGGTGTTCTGAACTGACCGTTAAGACCGGACTGTGCAATCTTTGAAAGCAGATATTCGTATGTATCGCCCTTGGTGTCGCCGCCCTGTTCAACAGCCATAAGCTCATAAATCTCATCAAGGGCATTGACAACCTTATCAAGCAGCAACGGAGTCGGCAGCTTGAATATGGCATCGCTCATATATTTTGAATAGCCGCTGTTTTTGTCGGCGTGAAGGTTCTTGATAAACGGAAAAACCATTTCCTGCACAACGGAATACATTCTGTCCGCTGGGTAATCACGGAACGTTGACCACCTGAGCTGCTTGCCGTCAACCTTACGGTCGCCGATTTCAACCTCATCGGCAAAAATGCTTTCGTGAGGCAGACCGAGCATAAGGCTCTCTTTCTCCCTGAGCTTGTCCGCATCGTCAAGGTCACGGATAAACATCAGGTAAGTAATCTGCTCGATAACATCAAGCGGATTAACAAGTCCGCCTGCTGCAAATATATCCCAAAGGCTGTCAATTCTGTTTTTAAGCTCACCTGTAACCATGGCAATACCGTCCTTAAAAATTAATCTACTTATACAGAATTTTTTATATTACAACTAATGTCAAAATACAACAAAAAAAGACTCTGACTCCCCTGTTTCGATGCGTGAAGTACCGATTTTCGTACCGTGTAAAAAAGCCTTTTAATATATATGTCAAAAAGCGTCGAAAAGTTACAT
>JAZSID010000066.1:0-8135 GCA_045533625.1 Acutalibacteraceae bacterium
TACCTATTTGCATAGGTGAATCAAAAATAAAACGACGGTCAGAGGATGATATCTTAAGCTTATTTTTGCTGTGGCTGTGACAGAGAGAATAAATAAGAGCTCCGTCAACAACGCGGCTGCAGGCAAAAACAATATCCGCCCCGCCTTCGGCATTTACAGCAACGGCAGGTGAACCGCAGCCGCCTGATATCTCATTACTCTTGCGGCAAACAAAACCCTGTTGTTTGATATTCACCAATGCCGCCTTATCGTCATCTGTATGGCGGCGGATTACGGTAATAACCAAAGATACGATATAAGGTATCATCTGTGCCGGTGCCTTGAGCATTTTTATAAAGGCTATTATACTTTTGATTGCCTTTTTATTCATCGCCGTACCTCACAAAATTTAATTATGTGCTTATAATAACACTTTATTTTTAACATTTCAACATAATATTTTTACTGAATGAAGATACCGCGAGGAGTCACAAAATCTGCAAATGAAAAAGGCACTGTCCGTGAGGACAATGCCTTTTGAATGTTCTTGTAGATTTATTCGCAGTTTCAGGCTTATGCAAGCTCAGCGAAGTACTTGATTGTACGAACCATCTGGCTTGTGTAGGAGTTCTCATTGTCGTACCAGGAAACAACCTGTACCTGATATGTGTCATCGTCGATCTTTGCAACCATTGTCTGTGTTGCATCGAAGAGTGAGCCGTAACGCATGCCGATAACGTCGGAAGAAACGATCTGCTCCTCGTTGTAACCGAATGAATCGTTAGCAGCAGCCTTCATAGCAGCATTGATGCCATCAACTGTGATGTCCTTACCCTTAACAACAGCAACAAGGAGAGTTGTTGAACCTGTCGGTGTGGGAACACGCTGTGCAGAACCGATGAGCTTACCATTGAGCTCAGGGATAACAAGGCCGATAGCCTTAGCAGCACCTGTTGAGTTCGGAACGATGTTAGCAGCACCTGCACGGGCACGACGGAGGTCACCCTTTCTGTGAGGACCGTCGAGGATCATCTGATCGCCTGTGTAAGCATGAACTGTTGTCATGATACCGCTCTGGATTGCAGCATAATCGTTAAGAGCCTTAGCCATGGGAGCAAGGCAGTTTTTTGTACAAGAAGCAGCAGAGATGATTGTATCTTCAGCTGTGAGTGTATTTTCGTTAACTGAGTAAACGATTGTCGGAAGATCGTTACCTGCGGGAGCAGAAATAACAACTTTCTTAGCACCTGCATCGATGTGAGCCTGTGCCTTTGCCTTTGAGCAGTAGAAGCCTGTGCACTCAAGAACTACGTCAACACCGATTTCGCCCCAGGGAAGCTCAGCAGCGTTAGCCATAGCATAGATCTTAAGAGTCTTGCCGTCTACAGTGATTGTACCAGCTTCGTCATCAGCTGTAACTGTGTGAAGGTTCTCACCGATTGTACCGCAGTAACCACCCTGTGCTGTGTCATACTTAAGAAGAGCAGCAAGCATTGAGGGCTTTGTGAGGTCGTTGATAGCAACAACATCATAACCTTCTGCACCGAACATCTGGCGGTATGCAAGACGACCGATACGACCGTAGCCGTTAATAGCAATCTTAACTGACATTTGAAATACCTCCAAAATAGTAATTTAATTTTTTTACCGTTAGTTATTTTATAACTTTTAAAGAATTAATTCAAGTGGTTTGTTATATTTTTAACTCAATTTTCAAACTTTTGGTAATCTGTACAAAAAATAGAAATTCCTGACGAAAAAGCATATACAATTAACAAAGAAAAACGGGTAAATTTTCACTATATATTTAGTTTTGCTTATAATTATTCATTAATTCACTTGAAATCGGATTTTTTTATTGTATAATTATCAAAGATTCGAGGTGATATTATGGGCAGACTGATTTCGTACAACGTCGAGGAAGATTACGACGGAGAAAACGTTTATAAGTTTTTAAGAGAAAAAGCAAAAATTTCATACCGTCTTTTAAAGTCACTCAAGCAGATTCCGAACGGAATTATGCTAAACGGTGAGCACATCCGCACCGTTGATATCATTCACACGGGTGATGTTCTTTCTGTTGACATCCCTTGCCCCGAGAGCGAAATCGAACCGGTAGAAATGCCTCTTGATGTGTTGTACGAAGATAGCGACCTTCTCATAATCAACAAAGACCCGTTCATCGCCTGTCACCCGACACATAATCACCAGGGCGACACACTTGCAAACGCAGTCGCTTACTACCTTAAATCAAAGAATAAGAATTCTGTTTTCCGTGCTGTCGGCAGACTTGATAAAGGCACATCGGGGATTGTCATCTGCGCGCTCAACAAACATTGTGCGGCTATGATTCCCGGAAATGTTGAGAAAGAATATCTTGCAATTATTAACGGTAAGCCTGACAAAGAAGGCACAATTGATGCGCCCATATACCGTCCTGACCCGATGAAGACGATACGCGCAGTCGGAGAAAGCGGAGATTATGCAGTTACACATTGGGAAGTTTTAAAGCAGGACGATAAAAAAGCACTTGCCAGAATCAAACTTGAAACAGGCAGAACGCATCAGATACGAGTTCATTTTGCGCATATCGGTATGCCTCTCGTCGGCGACAGTCTTTACGGTACGGACGAGAACGGATACGGACATCAGATGCTTCATTGTCACATGGTAAGTTTTATTCATCCCGTAAGTAAAGAAAAAATCACAATCAATGCACCGATGCCTGAGGATATGCAGAGGATTGCAGATGGGATTAAATAATGCATAAGATCAACAAATTCGGGTTTGTAGAGCAAAGATTACACCTTTGCAATGAATAATGAATGATGAATATTGAATAATTGTGGGTCTGCGACGCTGAAATTATAGCACACGACTTTAGTAGAGCGAGTAGGGACGGGCGTCCTCGACCGTCCGTTAACTCAGCAGAATCTGCGGATGGTCCGGGAGGCCCATCCCTACGCACACAGAGACAGATTGGCGAAATCAAAGTGCTCCACAAACCCGAATTTGTCGCATCATCCTATAATGCAGAACAACCTCCACAGCTCACGCTGTGGAGGTTAAATTTATACGTCACACTTATGCCAACACAGAGAACCTTACCCTGTGCTATTAGCACTGTACTCTATGCCTTTTACTGTTACTTTGTGGTCTTTACATTAATGAGCACTTGACTTCTATGAGCATATGTAACTATATAAACTTGACCTTCATTCAGAATACAATCTTTTTCAGATGAAGATAGTTTTATATGTTCACCATTACCTATATCAAACACATAACTTTTCCCAAACAAATTACTTCTTGAATTATTTATAAGTGTAAGTTCAGAAACAACAAAATCTCTTTTAATTAAATCCAAGGACATATAGCCTGTGAAAGTTGACAGTAGCAAGGATACAATCAGTATAATAACAAATTCTCGATTCCTTTTTTTAGAAATATTTTCCTTAACCGTTCTTGATGAGCCTCTTTTCTTGCCAAAAGATCTGATTATTCCCAAAACAAGTATTGCTAAAATACCAATAACAGAAAAAATAATTTTAAATAATATTTGATCCATTAACTAACCACCTTTTTAACAAAGCACAAGGGACGATCCTGTGTGCTATCATCCCCTATACCATCTTAATTCACTTACACATCCCACTTATAATGCCTTAAGTTTGAATCCATAAACAAAGCACCGATATCGAGGGCGTGGATGAGGGTGCCGTCTTCCATGGGATAAACGGTCACGTCCTGACCTTCACCGCCGAAATTATCGATGAGCTTCCATTCATACATAATTCTGTCGAAGCACTTTTCAACTTCGCCTGTTGCGGGGTCGATAGTGTAGACAGCCCTTGTCATATCGTTTGAACCGATATATATAAGTCCGTTGTAAACTTCACCGCCCTGGGGTTTGCCAACCATTTCGGAAAGCTCCACGGTTTTAACATACTCAAACGTTTCAAGATCAAAGCAGTAAAGCTCTGTCGCTTCCTTGCTGTGTGAAGAATAGATAAGTCCGTTTTCCTTGTCGCAGGCAAGCCACGACATTCCTCTTGTCATAATGTCATTCGGCAGAACTTTGTACTTGCCTGTAAATTCAAGCGTTTCTGCATCGTAGACAGCAACAATCGGATATTCCCACACCTTGCTGTCCTCAAGCGGCGCGTAAATATAACCGTCGCAGTAGCTGATTCCGCCGATGTGCGCCGAGCCGTAATTCTCTTTAAACTCCTCGGGAATAGCTTCATAATTGTACGCAAGTACGGTCTGATTATCAAAAGCAATCTTGACGAGTGATGTCTTGCCGCTGAAATACCAGGCTTCGCCGTCGGTTGTTACGCCCTGACCGCGTTCAATCGTTTCAAGACCGAACACTTTTGAATTTGATTCATAGGGATAAATATCACCGTTGAAGCCTGCATTAATGCCGTTGCTCATTGTCATAAGCAAGGCAATAATTCCTGCGAATATTCTGTAAAAAGCACCTTTTACGATGTTATAAAAAACAAGCATTTCAAACTCCCCTTTTAACCGATAACAGAATCGCACCAGGCGGCGATATCAGCGTATACGTTAAATCTTTCGTCTTCGTTGTGAATCTCGTGTCTGAGGCCTTCGTAGAGCTTAATTTCAACATCTGAGTGTCCGGTTTCTTTAAACTTATCATAAACCGTCTTGACACCCTTGCCGTACATACCTACGGGATCTTCAGTACCTGCAATCAAATACATCGGTAAATCTTTCGGAGTTGCGCTGAATGCATCGGGTGCACTGATAAACTGAAGAATTTCGAAAAGGTTTTTGTATCCTGACAGAGTGAAGAGGAATCCGCAGTATTTGTCCTCAATATACTTGTCGATGTTTTCTTTGTTCACTGAAAGCCAATCAAAAGCTGTTCTGCCCTCGAAGCGTTTGTTATATGCGCCGAAAGCAAGTCCGTTGATAAATTCGCTCTTGAATTTCGGTCCTATGATTTTTTCAATAAGAGAAGCAACAAGGATACCTGCGCCCGCTGCTGGATTCGGTCCGCTTGTACCGCAGATGATTGCGCCTGCGATATCGGATGCGTATTTCGTGATATAATGACGTGCAACGAAAGAACCCATACTGTGACCCATAAGAATTACGGGTTTGTCGAATTCTTCCTTCGCCATAAGAGTAAGCTTATGTACGTCCTCAACGAAACCGACACCTGCTTTGTTCTTATCACCGTTGAAGTATCCGAGATCAGCATCGGAATTAATCGATCTGCCGTGTCCTGCGTGGTCATTCATAATAAAGGCATAACCCTGCTCGCAGAGGTAGCCTGCCATTTCTTCGTATCTTTCGCCGTGCTCAGCCATACCGTGTGCAAGCTGAAAAACAGCCTTGATTTCGCCGTCTTCGGGCGCCCAGCTTCTTGCAAAGATATCAGCAACACCCGTTGCTGACGGATATGTATATTCTTTTCTTACAACTTTCATAGTAAACCTCCGGACAGTATTATTTATAATATTATATCATCTGCAGGAAAATATTTATATGAATAAATTCAACAAATAGCATTTTTTCTCTTTGTGCAAAACAACAAAACGGCCGCCGAAGCGACCGTTTATAATCAATCGTTATTGTTTACAAAAAGCTTATCGTTATCAGAGTAGATATCATAAGCGTTGTGAATTACGCTGATCTCGGCATCACCGTGATCTCCGCCGTATTCACCGTCAAGAGTCCAGGGGATTTTGTCTTCACAAGTAATTTTAACGTGCTTTGTCTTTGTGAAAACGATATGATCACCGCTGTAATCCTTCTTGATAACCTTGTTGAGAATTCCGAGGATATCGATATTTCTCTTAAGTCCGTGAACAAGAAGGAGTTCAAACTCACCGTCATTGAGCTTGATGTCGTCATACTTGAAAACACCTGCAACTGAAGTTGTGTTTGAAACAGCACCGAAATAAACGTTACCTTCAACAACACCGCCGTCATATTCAACCTTCATGTAAGTCGGTTTGAAGCCGAAAAGCATCGGGAAAAGACGGACACCGACACCGTAAAGCACATATGCCTCATGACCGAAGAGGTTCTTCCACTTCTGCGGAGTTGCGTAAGAAAGGTCTGTCGCAGCACCGAATGAAGCAATATAATTAAAGTGTCTGTTCTGGAAAAGACCTACGTCATAGCCGTTAGTCTTGCCGTTGAGGATGAGGTCAGTTGCAGGACCTACACCAACAGGGATACCCAAAGTGCTTGCAAGGTCATTCGTTGAACCCGAGGGAATATAACCTACGGGGATTTTTTTATCGAGTGCCATAAGGCCGTTGATTGTTTCGTTGAGGGTACCGTCACCGCCGCAACAAAGAACAAGGTCAAAATCACTACCCTTTTCTTTTACGATAGCTGTCGCGTCTTCGGGACCTTTTGTTGTTTCAACAATGAACTCAAAATCAGCAGGAGAAAGTTTATTTATTATATCAACTGCGCTGACACGTTTGCGGTCAACACCTGCACACGGGTTAATTATAAGTAAAACCTTTTTCTTTGCCAACTCATCACTTCCGTTTCTTTAAAATATTGGTATGAGTATATCAAAACGTTAAATTAACGTCAATACACTTAACATAAATATTACGAAAAAGGAAAATTATAACAAAATTATTCAACGTTCAAATCAAAAATTTGGTATATTTCGGAGTAGTCCGCAACATAAAAATCAGCAACTTCCTTGATATGTTCGCGTTCATCTTCGGCAGAATAGTCTTCAATCGCTACAACCTTGTATCCTGCTTTCTTGGCTGTATCAATAGCATATGCAGCATCTTCAAAGATAAACGTATTTTCATCTGCGCCAAGAAAGTCACGTGCCATATTATATACATCAGGCTCGTGCTTACTTATACCAATCTCACGCGTTGAAAAAACGGCTTCAAAATATTCGAGCAAGCCGTTTCTTTCAAGCGCAGGCTCCATAAGATATCGGTCAGTTGCCGTCGCAACGACACAGCGAACGCCGTTATTTCTTAAAGTCTGAAGAAATTCACGGATGCCGTCTTTTGCCTTTGCGACATTATTATAGTAATATTCAAGAATTTTCATTATATCCGCACGGATTTCTTCGGGAGTCATATCAAGCTCATAATTTTCGAGAAAATATTTAATTGCGTTGACATAGCCGTATTTTCTGAAAACCCTGCTTTCCTTCGGCTCGATGCCGCGCATCATAAGAAATGCACTGTCAAGCGTATCCCAGATATGCATTGAGTCCATAAGAGTGCCGTCAGCATCAAAAATTGCATACTTTATTTTTTCCATAACTTTTTCCTTCTAAAAAACTGAGGCGGAACTTTCGTCCGCCTCGTTAAAATTTAAAAATTAATCAGATATAGAGGAACCATTCAAGGATACTTACAATGAAGTCAATAACGTCCAACCAGAAGCCTTCAGCACCCCAAGTGTACATCCAGTCGATAAGCTTTTCGATCGGTCTTGTTGAAACGTGTTCAACTTCAAGTTCTTCTACGATTTCATTACCTGAAATGCTGAATGTGAACTCTTCGCTGAGCGCACCGTCTGCATTAACGAATGTGCCTTCAGCAAAATAGAAGTTATATGTTTCAGCGTGGTTAATGGAATTATTGAAATTAATAATTACAACGACTTTACCGTCTGCGCCGAGTGAATAACCAAGCTCAGCCTGAGGAATTGTCTTGTAATTATCAAGTTTGCCGCCAAAACCTACAGAAACAGCAGCATCTGTACCGAAGTTTGCAATTCCGCCGCTAAGTTCGATCGCAATGTCTGAAACATAGTCGTCGTGCCAGTCACCTTCAACACCGTAAAGCTTACCGTTAACAGCAAACGTTGCTGTTTCCTCTGCACTTGCCATTACAGGCACAACGAAGAGCACTGCCAATGAAAGGATTACTGCCAATACCTTTGAAAAAGTTTTTGTCATAATAACACCTCGTTTAAATTAGTTTGCGGGCTTACACCCACTTGTTGATATAATTCTACCACAATATAGTAATTTGTCAATAAACACTATCACTAAAATATCAGGTAGTAAGTTTGGCATAGTTAGCCATAAGCTTCTTTGTACCTGATTTATCAAATGCTATTTCGAGCAAGGTATCATTGCCTACCGACTGAGCAGACAGGACAACACCCGTTCCGAAAAC
>JAZSID010000118.1:0-3664 GCA_045533625.1 Acutalibacteraceae bacterium
TGAGGATATGCGTAACCTTTACCTTTCAGGCTATTCAATGCCGAAAACAAGTGAAGAGGTTCTTAAACGAAGAACCGATATGATGTATGATTCCTTCAGTGAAACATTTAAAAATTTTACGTGGAATGACTTCTACGAAACTGAAATTGCTTCAATGGGTATAATGAGAGCATATATGACCGTTCCCTGCGGTATATATTTTACTATTGAAGCCAAAGCAAAACGACTCGTAACAATGCTTCTGCGTATTTATAGGGCGGAAGATGAAAAAATCAGCGAGGCAATCAGCTTTATCGAAAAAATTGATTTTGCAACCGTTGCAAAAGAGGCGGTGCAAAGTGTTTTCGATGAACTTCAGATACACACCCAAAACTCTTTCCCGAAAGGAGAATAAACTATGAAAAAATTCTTATCAATCATCCTCTCAATCTTAATGGTTGTGACAACAGTACCTTATGCCTTTGCGGCGGCAACAGTTGCGAGCGGCACCTGCGGTGCTGACGGCAGTAATGTATCGTGGGAGCTTGACTCTGACGGTGTGCTTACATTCAGTGGTGAAGGTGCTACACAAGATTACCCGGGCCCAAGTCTTAGTCCGATCTATTATTACAAAGATGATGTTAAAAAAATTGTTGTAAATGACGGTGTAACTCGTTTGGGAACCTATGTTTGTTTTATGTTTACTGAAGTTACTGAAGTGTCTTTGCCTGAAAGTCTTGTTTCTATCGGTGAAAATGTTTTTGCTTACTTTAAAGCTCTTGAAAGTATAGAACTGCCTGATAGTTTAACAACGATCGGTATCGGTGCTTTTCAGGGTTGTGCTTTTAAAAGCATTACCATTCCCGAAGGTGTAACTACTATAGATGTTTCTGTATTCCAAAGTTGCCAAGCTCTCGAAACTGTGACTTTCCATGAAGGTTTAACCACTATAGGTAATAGTGCTTTCTATTATTGCGACTCACTTAAAAGCATAAGCATACCCGCAAGTGTAACTACAATAGGTGAGGGTGCATTCGAATTATGTGATTCTCTTGAAAGTGTATACGTCCCGTGCTCATGGGAAAATAATCCGCTTTACAGCGGTTTCGGATCAGCACTGATTATTGCCGATCACAGTATAGAAGATGGTGTATGTAGTGCGTGCGGTTGTGATTGTCCTCACAAAAACATAACAGACGGTAAATGTGATAGCTGCGGCACAGAAGGTACAATAGTTACAATTGAAATGACCGACAGCTACGGTGACGGTTGGAACGGCAATGCAGTTGTTATAAAACAGTTTGTTGACGGAGTATATACAGATACAGAGGCTGGAACAGCAACCATTGAATACGGTGCAGGCGGAACCTTTACAACTGTTCTCCCCAAAGACGGTATTTTTGCTTTAAGTTGGCTTGCGGGTGATTATCCTAGTGAATGCAGCTTTACGATTGCTGTTGACGGTGAAACCGTTTATGAATGTGTAGACGGAAGCACTCTTACAGACGGACAGATGATTTATGTAACATGTGAACATACTTCCTACACTGACGGCAAATGCAATGTTTGCGGCTATGAATGCCCCCACAGCAGTTTCGACGCTGCTACCGGTAACTGCACGGATTGTGAAACCTCGCTTGCCATTGCAAAGATCGAGACCGGCGAAACCACTACCTATTATCAGACGGTTGATGATTTGCGAACGGCGATAGAAAATAATTATGCTGACCAAGCCATTACCCTGCTGGCAGATCTTGCAATAAAAGATACCATCTTCATTGAAAATTTTGATGGAACAAAGAATACCCTTGACCTGAACGGACATACCCTCATATGTAGTGATCCTATTGGGGAGCGGATTCTGGTCGAATATGGCGAATTAGAAATTACCGGTACCGGTTCCATCAATATTTTTATGAGCGCTAATGATGAAGGTACGAAAATCGTTGTTGGCAGCGGTGTTACCCTGAACAATTCTTTGCGCAGCGCGTATGGCGGCGTTCTTGAACTGACCAATGCGACGATTCCCGAAGCCGGTCTGAATGTTATACTGTATTCCGATTATTGGGACCCCACTACATACAATGTCAGCGATGTTCTCAAGCTGCCTGCGGATTACTATTTCTTCGTGGACGGCAAGGCAGTATCCAGCTACTCCGGAGAGACCGAGGGAACGGTGCTGAAACACGCGGATCATAGTTACACCTACACCGACAACGGCGACACCGTGGCCAAATACACCAATGACGAAACTATCTCCGCAGAAAAGCCTGACCATACACAGAAACCCACCTTTACCGACAACGGCAACGGCACCCACAGCGCAGTCTATCCCTGCTGCGGAACTACCGTTACCGAGGAACACGATTTTGAAAACGATGCCCATCAGTGCGTCTGCGGTTATGCTTGTCCTCACGACAGCTACACAGACGGTGTTTGTGATAACTGCGATTATGAATGTCCACACGAGTGGGGCGAAGGCGTACTCACAAGACCCACCTTTGAATCAGAAGGCTATTACACCTACACCTGTACTCTTTGCGGTCACTCATACACAGAGCCTGCTAAGGAAGCAGATACTACAGCCTTAAACGATGCTTATTTGAAGGTTACTGAATATATTGATAATGATACTCTTACACAGGAAGCAAGAGACGGAATCTATAAGAGCTATAGAGATATTCTGAAGAATAACGGTAATATTTTCGACGAATTTGGCTTTGTCCGTGGTGACCTTGTTGAAGAGGATCGGCCTGCAATTGACGCGATAACTGCAGAGCTTGAGAAAATCATTGCTGATGCAGAAGAAAAAATCGCAAGCGGCGAATATGTCAAGGCTGATTACACCGAAATCGACGAAGCAATTGATGATATCGAAGAAAAGCTTGCTTCAGAAAACGTAACCGACGAAGGCAAGGCAGAGCTTGAAGAAATCAAGAAGCAGCTCGAAGAAATGAAGGCTGACGAAAATACAAGCGCAGCAGATGTTGCAGAGATTGAAAAGGCTCTTGAGGATTACGAAGAAGAGCTTGACAAGGGAATCGAAGACGGCACCCTTGTTGAGGTTGATGTCGATGCAATTGCTGATGATGTTAATAAGAAGTGGGCAGAAAAGCTTGAAGCCGAAGGCTTGCTTGATGAGTATGAGGATTTCATAAATAACCAAAAAGCAACTGATGAAGCAATGGCAACAGTGGATGAAATAAATGATTTTGCAAATTCTCTTGAAGGCACTGTGGCTGAAAATGCTGAAAATATTGCAAAGCTCAACGAAATGCTCGATTCTTTACTTGAATCATGGGAAAACTGCCTCAGAGGTACTCATAATTTCAATAATTATGTAGTAACATCACCTGCAAAGTGTGAAGTTAATGCAAAAGAAACAAGCACCTGCTGGTTCTGCGCTGAAACCGACGAAAGAGAAGTAGAAGGCACAGCTCTCGAGCACTCCTTCACAAAGTACGAAGAAACAGAGCCCCGCCAGAGCGCTGTTGCAGGTCACGCAGTAGTCCACTGCGACAACGGTTGTCAGACAACTGACGAAAGAGAAATCCCTGCACTTGAGCACATCTTCCTTGATTACGTCTCAAACGGTGATGCAACCTGCACAGCTGACGGCACAAAAACAGCCTCCTGTCTCAACGGCTGCGGTGCAACAGATACAGTAGCAGACGAGGGCACAATA
>JAZSID010000114.1:0-4568 GCA_045533625.1 Acutalibacteraceae bacterium
TTCGGCTACAGTGCAGCAATGCCGCAGATTATGAAAAAGAGTGGTATTGATAAATTCGTTACATCAAAAATCGCATGGAACGAAACAAACCGCCTTCCCTATGATACATTCTCTTGGCAGGGTATCGACGGCTCAAAGGTTTTCACATATTTCCTCACGGCTGTTGAAAGAACAAAGAATTACGAGAGTATGTATTGGCGTTCAACCTATACTCCCGACACAACTCCGTCATATGTTCAGGGTACCTGGGACAGATACGAGCCCAAGGCTCTCAACGACGAGCTTCTTATGCCCTTCGGTCACGGTGACGGCGGCGGCGGACCGGCAGACAACCATATCGAATATTTCAACCGCCTCAAGCACGGCATCAACGGTTGTCCTCAGGTTAAGTGGGAAAAAGCAGGCGATTTTCTTGAAAGACTCAAGAATAAGCTTGAAGGCAACAAGCGTCTTCCGACTTGGGTAGGCGAGCTTTACCTTGAATTCCACAGAGGTACATACACTTCACAGGCAGCTAACAAGAGAAATAACAGAAAGAGCGAGCTTCTCTACCAGAACACCGAGCTTGTCAATTCAATGGCAGGCAAGCTCCTCGGCGCAGAATATCCGCAGAAGGAGCTCAACGACGGTTGGGAATGTATCCTTCTCAATCAGTTCCACGATATTATCCCGGGCTCATCAATCCACTCGGTTTATGAGCGTTGCAACGAGGATTACAAGAAGGTTATCGGCTCAGCAACCGAGCTTGAGTCAAAGGCTTACAAGTCACTCCTTCAGAATATCGGCACAAAGGGCGGCGTAGCCGTATTCAACCAGAACTCATTTGAGTCAAACGGTTACGTTAACCACAACGGCAAAACCTACCGTGTGAACGGTATTCCTGCAAAGGGATATAAAGTTGTGGATTTTGCAGATGCTGAGCCCGTTGTTTATGTAAGAGACGGCAAACGTCTTGAAACAAGCAACTACATTGTTGAATTCAACGACGAATACGTTATCACACGTCTTTATGACAAGGTGAATGAACGTGAAGTTCTCCGCGACGGCGGCAGAGCTAACTACATCGAAGCATTCGAAGATTATCCGTACGAGTACGATGCTTGGGAAATCTCCAAGTATTACACAGAAAAGAAGTACGAAGTCAACGATGTAAGCGACGTTAAGTTCATCGACGAAGGTTCACGTTTCGGTTTCGAAATTACAAGAAAGTTCTACAAGTCAGTCATCAAGCAGAAGATTTACTTCTACGACGGTTCAAACAGAATCGACTTTGATACATACGCCGACTGGCATCAGGAGCATCTTATGCTCAAGGCAGCCTTCGATGTTGATGTCAACTCCGACAAGGCAACTTATGAAATCCAGTTCGGCTCGGTTGAACGTCCTGTTCATAAGAACACAAGCTGGGAGTCAGCAAAGTTCGAAGTCTGCGCTCATAAGTACATCGATTATGCAGATTACGGCTACGGTGTATCTCTTCTTAACGATTGCAAGTACGGTCACAACATTGAAAACGGCACAATGAAGCTTTCAATGTTCAAGTGTGCAACATCTCCTGACCCGGATGCAGATAAGGGTGACCACTTCTTTACATATTCACTCTTCCCGCACGCAGGCAACTTCCGTGAAAGCGGCACAGTTCAGCTTGCTTACGAGCTCAACTGCCCGTTGAAGGCGTTTGATATCGAGGCACAGGAGGGCACACTTCCCGAAGAGTATTCGTTCATCTCCTGCAATGCAGATAACTTCATCGTTGAAACAGTAAAGAAAGCAGAAGAAGACGATGCACTCGTTGTCCGCGGATATGAAAGCTACAACAAGCGTACAAACGTTAAGCTTGATTTCGGATACGATGTTAAGAAAGCATACATCTGCGACCTTCTTGAAAACAACATCGAAGAAATCGAAGTTAAGAATAGCAGTGTAGAATTTACGGCAAAGCCGTTTGAAATCATCACAATCAAAGCATACTAATTTTTAACAGAGGTTATTCTTTTGGAAATCATAAAAAGATTTGCGGCTGTTTTTGTTGCAATCGCTTTTGTGCTTTCTTCTGTCTGCCACGCATCCGCAGAGCAGATTGACTTTGCGGAGTGGAACAACCACGAAGAAGTAATTGTTATCGCGGACAAGGATGCGCACAGTAATTCGGGGCTGAAAAATGCCCAGCTCAAGGTAAAATATGACTATCCTTCTCACCGAATGAGATTGTTCTTTCTTCTGAAGTTCAACAGCTTCGGTGAAGAGGGCAATCCGGGTATCCGCTTCAGCTTCAACGGCGAAGAGGAAATATCAATTAACCTTAACGGCGAAACGGAATATAATGAGGATAAATACTATCTTGATTTTATTTCTCACACAACTCCCGTAAACGGTGTCGTATATTTTGAGGTTACTTTCGGTGTGAAGGAAGGTATTCCTGACGAAAAGATTCTGTCTGTAATCTTCCATGACCCTGACGGTATTCTTTCAAATACTTATACGGTTGACCTTGCCGAAGGTGAACAGGCGGATTTTGAAGATGAACCGACGAGCGAAGAGGAATCAAAAACGCAAAAGACTAAAACAACAAAAACAAAAACGACAAAAACCAAAACAACTAAATCCGATAAAACCAAAAAGACAAAAACGGAGAAAACGGCGGCAGATTCCGCAGAACAGCAAACTGAAGCGGAACTTTTCAGAAACGAGGAAGGTGAGTCGCCAAGCCACTCCGAAAATGAAAAAGTCTTTTTTGTATCTGCAGCTGCCGTTGTATCGTTGGGGCTGATACTTACGGGATGTCTGCATTTCCTTAAACGCAATAAACACAAAGGGGACAAAGGCTGATATGAAAAAATACGGTTTATTGGGAAGAAGGCTTCTGCATAGCCTGTCACCGGAAATTCACAGAGAGCTCGGGAATTTCAGCTACGAGCTTTTCGAGATCGAGCCCGAAAAGCTTGCGGAGTTTTTCGCAAAAAGAGATTTCGCAGGCTTGAGCGTTGTTTTTCCTTATAAAAAGGAATCCGTAAAATACTGCGACGAGTTAACTGATGTTGCACGAAAGCTCGACTGTGTTGATACAATCACGGTTGACGAAAACGGCAGACTCATCGGCGATAACTGCGAGTACGACGGCTTCTGCCATATGATTACCAAGTGCGGTATTGATGTCAAAGGCAAGAAGGTTCTTCTCCTCGGCAAAAACGCATCTGTTATCCGCGTGGTTATCGAAGATATGGGTGCAAAGGAGATTGTTGACGTTACGGTTGACGGTAAAGTGAATTTCGAAAATATCTATGAACATACGGATGCAGAAATTCTTGTCAACACAACCCAGACAGGAATGTATCCGAACAACGGCGACAAGGTTGTCGACGTAAAACGCTTCCCGAAAATTGAGGGTGTTCTCGAGGTTATCTACAATCCACGAAGAACAAAGCTCATCTGCGATGCGGAAGACCTTGAAATCCCGAATTCCGACGGACTTTCAATGCTCGTTGCGCGTGAATATCTTGCAGAAATCCGCTTCGGCAGAATCGAGCCTGATGAGGAGCTCTTCAAAGCAACATACAAGACGATGAGTGACCGCAGAAAGAACATCATCTTTGTCGGCTTGCCCGGTTGCGGCAAAACAACTATCGCAAAAGTTGTTGCGGCAAAGCTCGGCAGACCGTGTATCGACGTTGACCGTCTTATCGAAATGAAAGCGGGTGTCCCTGTTTCAACAATTTTCTCCGCTTACGGCGAAAGATATTACCGCGAGCTTGAAACAGAAACTCTCCGTAAAATAACGCGTAACGGCGGCCAGGTAATTGCAACGGAAAGCGGTGCTGTTATGAGCCTCGAAAATCAGTATTACCTTCGTCAGAACGGTTATATCGTATGGCTCTCACGTGACCTCAGTGAACTCAAGCTTAACGGAGTTTATCTTGCAAGAAACCGTGAGGCACTTGAAAGAATTCACGAGGAACGCTCCCCGATTTATAAATTCCTCGCAGACATCAATGTCGAAGTAACGGACAATGCAGAAAAAACCGTATTCGAAATCATCGAAAGAATGAATATCAAGCAAACCCCCTCAGCATTTTAAGTTCAACACCCACTCACAGCCGAGTGGGTGTTTTTGTGCATATATATAATGTATGTATAATGCACCCTTAACAATCAAACAATTTCAGGTAGGGATTTGTTATTCAGCACAATCTATCTCTGTGCGCGTAGGGGACGACGTCCACGACGTCCCATAAAGGGAGTTCCCAAAGGACAGAGGGAGAGAAAAAACAGATAAAAATAATAAGAAATAAAAAGAAAATAATAAATAAACCGAACATACCATATATAGAAGAAAGAAGGTAAACAGTAAAAAGAACCAACATATAGTATCCCTGGGTGGTATAATATTCAAGATATCGACAGAACGCGCGGGAGGGTTGAAAGAGGGTAAAAAATATTAAAAAAAGTGTTGACAAAGGAGGGGTGGTTTGATATAATGTCAAAGCTGTCGCGAGAGCAATAGCTCTTGGGTAGCAGGTAAGCACCTTGAAAATTAAACAACGATGAAAGAAAACCCTGAAAAGATTTCT
>JAZSID010000142.1:0-14831 GCA_045533625.1 Acutalibacteraceae bacterium
GTGTTGAAGAATTGTCTGTGGGCGTTCGGTGTCGGCGGAGCAATCTGTTGCTTCGGTGAGGTGTTGTTTAAGCTATACGGTATGTTCGGAATGGATACCGTTGAAACACGCTCGATGGTTTCCGTAACTCTGATTGTTATAGCTGCAATTCTGACGGGTATCGGAATTTTTGACAAGATTGCAAAATATGCGGGTGCAGGGACTGTTGTACCGATAACCGGTTTTGCAAATTCAGTTGTTGCACCTGCTCTTGAGCACAAGAGCGAAGGCTTTGTAATGGGTACGGGCGCCAATATTTTCAAGGTTTCAGGTCCTGTTATTGCTTACGGTATATTCGCTTCAACCGTATTCGGTCTGATTTATTACATTGTGCAGAGGGTGATGATGTGAGACAGGGGAGATATGTAATTGAATTTGAAAATAAGCCGTCTGTAGTTGAATGGTCAGCTGTAGCAAGTCAGAAAGAGAGCGACGGTCCGTTAGGAAAACTTTTCGATATGGTAATCGACGATGCGACCGACGGTAAGGATACCTGGGAGCAGGCAGAGAGCGAATTTCATAAAACGGCAATAGGAATCCTTATTGATAAAGCAGGTGTAAAAGACGAAGATATTGATGTCATTTTTGCAGGCGATCTTCTCAATCAATGCAGTGGAACAGGATTTGGTATAAGAGGGTATAACATCCCTTTCAGCGGAGTTTACGGTGCTTGTTCAACATCTGTGCTTGCTATGATTAATGCCGCCATAGGTGTAAATTCAGGGGTTTTCAAAAGAGCGATTTCTTCAACTTCATCGCATTTCTGCTCAGCAGAAAAGCAATTCCGCCAGCCTCTTGAATACGGCGGTCAACGTACTCCGACGGCTCAATGGACAGTGACGGGTGCGGCTTCGGCTCTTATCAGTGATGAGAAAACAGAGGTTTATCCCAAAATCGAAAAAGCAATTATTGGTCGCATTGTCGATAAAGGTGTAACGGATGCTGCCAATATGGGCGCGGCAATGGCACCTGCAGCGGCACAGACCATTGCAGATTTTCTTGAAGATACAAATACGACACCCGAGGACTACGATATAATTCTTACGGGTGATCTCGGCAAGGTAGGAAGTGAATTGCTATATGAGCTTCTTGATAAAGAGTTTGCGGTTGATATCAGGGCTGTTCACAACGATGCAGGATTGATGATATATAACCTTGAAGAGCAGGACGTACATGCAGGCGGAAGCGGTTGCGCGTGTTGCGGTGTTGTGCTTTGCTCGAAGATACTGAGCGACCTGAAAAACGGAAAAATAAATAAGGCTTTGGTTGTTGCAACGGGCGCTTTACTTTCTGCAATTTCTCCTTTTCAGGGCGAAAGTATACCTTCGATTGCTCACGGAATTTTGCTGACGAACGGGAGGGATAATGATGAAAAGTAACTCAGCACTTACGGCAAAAACTTTCTTTAAAATGGCAGAGGCGGACAGAAAGCTTATCGTTATAACGAACGTGTTGAATACCGTTCTGACTGCTTCACTGGTTCTAAAACTGATTGCAGGTGCAGTGAGTCTAATAAAATCTGAAAAATAATATTGACAGACGTAAACAGGTTGCATTATATGTGACCTGTTTTTTATAGTATTATACTTCTCATATTCAGTTTTAGTGAATATGGGAAGTTTTTGTTTGGATATGTATAGAACAGCAACGGATTTGTGTAATTTGGTGGTTGATTGTTGAAGATTATAGTGATATAATTAATTATATTTTGCGTTCAGAGGGTTTATATGAAATTAATGGTTGACGAAAAAGTTAATACTGTTATTTCAGATGATCGGAACGACGGGAACATTTTAATAGATAATGTAAAAAGTTCTGCAGAGGAACCGTTTGAAGAACAATTTGTCCCCGATAAACCTTTCGACCATACGGTTGTACACAGCGATGCGTATTATGAGCAATATATTCAGAATTTTGAACCCAACAGCGATAAAAGATTGTTGTATCATTTTGTTAAAAGGTTTTTCGATATTGTTGTTTCGCTTGTGATGATTATCATTTTATCACCGATAATGTTGGTTGTTGCCGTAGTCATAAAGTGTGACAGCAAGGGCAGTGTTATATTCAAACAGCGGCGAATGGGTAAAAACAAGAAAAGTTTTTATTGCTATAAATTCAGGACGATGAGAACTGATGCGCCGCGCGACTGTGCTACATCTCAGCTTGAGAACAGGGAACAGTATCTGACACGTACAGGACGCTTTCTGCGCAAAAGTTCTTTGGATGAATTGCCGCAATTGTGGTGCGTTTTTGTAGGAGATATGTCTTTTATCGGTTACAGACCGCTTGTATTGACCGAAGAAAAATGTAACGAAATGCGGGATAAATTGGGCGTGTTTTCTGCCAAACCCGGTATTTCAGGTTACGCTCAGGTTCTCGGCAGAGATGATGTGTATTATAAAAACAAAGCCATACTTGATGCCGAATATGTTAAAAATGCATCGTTGGGCTTCGATTTGAAACTTATATTCCGGACGGTTGCTGTGGTCTTGAAAAAAGAAGGAATAAAATAACAAGGAAAAATAAAGGAGTTCCACGTGAACAGAATGGAAAAATGTTGTTACGCACAACTGAATAAAATTGAAACGCCAAACTATGGGTTGGTTTCAATTGTTATGCCAAACTATAACGGCAGTAAATATCTGGAAGAGACCATTCGCAGTGTGATAGCTCAGACATATCAGAATTGGGAACTGTTGTTTGTTGATGACTGTTCTTCGGATAATTCTTTGGAATTAGTCAGAGCCTTCGATGATGATCGAATCAGAATCTTTCAAAACGAGAAAAACAGCGGAGCTGCAGTCAGCAGAAACTTAGCACTGAGAATGGCAAAGGGAAGATGGATAGCGTTTTTAGACAGCGACGATTTGTGGCTTCCCGATAAGCTTACGGAACAGCTGAATTTTATGGTTTCAAATAATTATCATTTTTCATATACTCCGTATTCTCAGATAGATGAATCCGGTAACCCTTTGAACGTGGAAGTGACAGGACCGTGCAGGGTGAACAAACGAAAGATGTACAGATATGATTATGTAGGATGCCTGACGGTTATCTATGACCGTGAGCATGTCGGTTTAATACAGGTTGAACCGTCTTTGCTGAGCCGTAACGATTATGCCATCTGGCTCGAGGTTTGCAGGTATTGCGACTGCTTCCTTTTGGATAAAAATCTGGCACAGTACCGTATCAGGAAAAATTCCTTGTCTCACAGGGGGCTTGCGCGCAAATTGCACAGCCAGTTCAGACTTTTCAGGATTGGTAAAAAAATGGGTCTCGTCAGGGCACTTTGGCATACGTTGGTCAATATGTTTTTCGGCGTGTTGAAAAAAATCATTTTCGTTAAACCGATAAAAGCGGAGAAAAATGAAGAATTCCAACCCGACAATGTGATTAATGCAGATATTAAATAAGCAACTGGAAATAATGATAATTAACGACCTCTTTATGAGGTCGTATTATTTTTTGAATAATTCTTTTTAAGTGTTGAGTTTTATCGAAATCTGTGGTAGACTTATTTAAATGTAAGCTAAAGTGTTAAATTTTGCTTAAGTTGAAAAAATTCAGTGTTACAGTATTATAATTTGTAAAGAAATTTGGTGAAGCTATATGGTAAGATTACTTCGAAGACTTACTCTTGCACTTTTTGTTTTGATGCTGATTGCTTTTATAGCTTTTTCGGTTGTCGAAAAAATAACTACGGACACAACGGTACCGAGTATTACGATTGACAGTGAAGTTATCGAACTCAGTGTAAAAGATAAAGAAGAATTACTTTTGCAAGGTGTTACTGCTTATGATGCAAAAGACGGTGATATCACGGACAGTGTGACTGTTGAGTCTGTTTCAAAGTTCATTGAGCCAGGTGTTTGTACGGTTACTTATGCTGTTTCCGACTCGGATAAGCATGTTGTGAAAAAGACAAGGACTCTCAAATACACTGACTATACAAAGCCGGAGTTTTATATGAAACGAGCTTTGGTTTACAGTGTGGATGAGGCTCTTGATATCAGGGCAGCTGTCGGTGCACGTGACTGTATAGACGGAGATATCAGTGAAAGAGTTGCTATTGTTACAACAGACTACATAAGAAATACTGCCGGTGTTTTCACTGTTTCGTTGCAGGTTTCCAACAGTAAGGGTGATACAATTTATCTTGATGTAACTGTTCATGTTGAGGGTAATGAAACAATGGCTCCGCAGATTCAGCTCAAGAAGAGTCTTATTTATGTCAAGAAGGGTGAAACTCCCGTATTTGAAGATTATCTCGGTGATGTTACCGTAAATGGTGTGCTGATGAAGCCTGAAAATATTCAGTTGTTGATTTCAACAAACTTTGATTCGGAAGAAGCGGGAACATATAACGTTCATTATTATATTTCAACCAAGGATGGTTATGAGGGCCACTCAATCCTGACGGTTGTTGTTGAGGAGTGATGAAGAGTGAAAAGTAAAAATTCTGCAATTACATTTAATTTTGAATGGAACAGCTTGGTAAAAGATGTTGTACGTAGTTTTTGGGCTATTATTCTTGTCGCTCTTATTGCTCTTATGGGTATTCAGATTGTTGAAAAAAATATATATACTCCCACTTATACCAGTACAGCGGTTTTGGTTGTGCGTTCAAGGTTCGGAACTACCGGTGCATTCAGCAGCCTTACGGCATCTATGGAAATGGCAAATATTTTCACTGATGTTTTTAAACAAAATTCTCTTAAGAAACTTGCAGCAGAAAATATTGGGTTGGATACTTTTGACGGAACGGTAACAACGAGCCTTACCGATTCAACAAATCTTCTTAATGTGTCTGTTAAGGCGGAAGATCCTGAATTAGCATTTAATTTGCTGACTTCAATTTTAGAGGTTTATCCGGAAGTGACCGAAGCGGTATTTACTGACTCAATTATTGATGTTATCTCAGAACCCAAAATGGCAACAGCTCCGTCAAATTCGCGTTTGATGGTTTACAGAAATGAAATTGTTTTCCTTGCAATGCTGGCTGAGGGCGGACTTATTGTTCTGTTTTCTCTTTTACGCGGAACTGTTAAGGAAGAACGCGGATTTACGGATAAAGTTGATTCCAAACTTATAGGCACTGTATCTCATGAAAAACCGCATCTTTCAAAAAAAGAACGCTTTAAAAAGAAGAAGAGAGCGTTGCTTATTAACGATGCTTATTCCAGCTTGCGTTTTACAGAGGATTATCAGAAACTTTGTACCAAGTTTGAATATATGAACAAAAACCAGAATAAAAAAACCTTTGTTATTTCCAGTGTAGCTGAAAATGAGGGTAAATCTACCGTTGCAACAAATATTGCTATCGGATTGGCTGACAGGGGTTACAGCGTCGTCCTTCTTGACCTTGATGTACATAAACCGTCAATTTACAAGATTTTTGATTTTAACGATGCGATGGAAGCTGATTTTTCTGATGTTCTGTCAAAGAAAGTAGAACTCTCGGATTTTAAGTTTTATCGTTACAGAAAAAGCAGTCTCACAATTGCTTTTAATAAACAGAGACTCGAAGATTCAGATTTGTTGATAAACAATCAAATTATTGGTGAAAGTCTCAGTGATCTCAAGAAAAAAGCAGATTTTGTGATTATCGATACGCCGCCGATTTCTGTTTCCGCAGACGCAATTTCAATTGCTGAAGTTGCAGATGCAACAGTACTTGTCGTCAGAACCGACTGTGTGCCGGTTGAGGATATTAATGAAGTGATTCTCAATATTTCTGATGCAGGCGCAAACTTTGAGGGCTGTATACTCAATAATGTGTATAAACCGTTTACTCTTTTCGGACAAATGGGTACAGATGAAAGAGGATATTACGGAAACAACAATTATTACGGTTATTCCAAAACCGTAAAGGTGCCTTCAAACAACGATGAGAATTTTTCGGAAAATTCGTTGGATAGTTTAAACCGTAATGAATAGGGTTGATAGATTATGAATAATTCAGTAAAAAACACAAATAATGACTCAACTGTTGAATTAAGAATATTACTCAGTGATATCTGGCGAGGAATTGTTAAGTTTGGCTGGGTTATGTTGGTGCTTGCTGTCGTTTTGGGCGGAATACAGTTTTACAGAAGCTATGTAGGTTTTGTGCCTGCTTATAAAGTGTCGGCAACTTTTACCGTTCATACTGAAAACGCAGTTCTTACAGGCGACAACGGTATCGCAGCATATTCTTACTATTATGACAGAGAAACAGCTGATCAGCTGGCTACGGTTTTTCCTCATATAATAAGTAATAAGATACTTAAAACACAGGTGTGTTCGGATTTAGGTGTTGAAAATATGCCTGCGTCTGTCAGTGCTTCGTGTGTTAACGGAACCAATATGGTAACATTAACTGCTTCCGGAACAGATCCGCAAAAAACATACGATACATTACTTTCTGTTATTAAAAATTATCCGTCTGTAGCTGACTATATTATCGGTCGAACAAAGTTAGTTATGATCAATGAGCCTGTAGTTCCCAAAACGCCTGCAAATGCAGGTGCATGGTCACAGTCAGTTGTAAGAGCTGCTTTGATTGGTTTAGTGTTGGGCATGACATGGATTGTTGCGTATGCCGTTTTGAGAAAAACAATACGTACAAAAGAGGATATTCATAATGTTCTTAATCAGCATTGCATAGGTTTACTGCCACAGGTTGTTTTTAAAAAGTACAGACGAGAAATAGATAAAAGCATACTTCTGTCAAACACGCTTGTAGGTTCTGAGTTTTTAGAATCATTAAGATTATTGCGTAGCTCGATCTATACACTTTTGCAAGAAAAAAAGAAAACCGTAATGGTAACAAGTACTGCTCCGTCTGAGGGTAAAACGGTTGTTTCGGTAAACCTTGCATCAATTTTTGCTAAGGACAACAAAAAAGTACTTTTGATTGATGCTGATCTTCGTGATTCGGGAATAGAAAACTTATTGGGTACAGATTCAGTTTCAAAAACTAAGGTAGATGACAATAAATTCTATCGTATCAACAGAGTAGATTCACTTGGTTTTGATGTGCTCACGTTTAAACCAAGGATCGATAATGTTCAGAAAATTGTCCGAACCGAAGAGTTAAAAAAGAAACTTTCAAGCATTTATGATGAGTATGACCTGATATTTGTTGATACTCCGCCTTGCGGAATTATATCGGATGCTGCGACTGTAGCACAGGCGGTTGAAGCTGTTGTGTATGTTATTAAAGAAGATGCGGTAATTCAGAAAACTATCCGTGCCGGTATCAATTCAATGCTTGAAACTGATGCGGAATTTTTGGGATGTATTCTTAACGGTGCAGCCGGCGGCTTTGGAGGATACGGCGGATATTACCGTTACGGCGGATACTATAACAGATACCGTTACGGATATTCTTACGGTTACGGTTATTCTTCAAAATACGGCTACTCAGGTAAGAATAAAAACAAAAAATAAAAACATAAGAATTTACAAAGATTTGAGGTGATAATTATGAAAAAGCCGGGTGAATATGCCTCGCTGTACCGTTCTTTGATTAAAGAATGGAAGTGGCTTATTAGGCATGCTTCAGGTTATCGCCTTCAGATTTTTTTGTATATTGTCATCGGAATTTTAGGCACGTTAATGGGAATCGGCTCAACGGTTGCTTCAAAATATCTTATTGACTCGGTTGTTTCTCACAATGAAAAGACTATTGTTTCAAGTGCGGTTTGTGCAGTCGGCCTTGGCCTTCTGCAGATTCTTGTAACTTCAACTACTTCAAGAGTTGCAACCGTAGTTGGTTCTAAAATCAGCAATGAAATCCGCAGTAATGTATATGAGCACGTTGTATATGCTGATTGGGAGGACATAAGCAAATACCATTCAGGTGACCTTCTCAACAGAATTGAAGGTGACGTTTCTGCGATTTCAAACAGCATTATTTCATTTATTCCGAGTGTATTTACAAGAGTTACACAGTTTATCGGTTGCCTTGCTGTTGTTTTATATTACGATCCGGTAATGGCCTTATTCGCGTTTATGAGTGCCCCTTTCCTTGCTTTGACCTCAAGGATTTCTGCAAAGATGATGCGTAAATACAACAAAGAAAGCAAAGAAATGAACGGAAAAATTCTTTCGTTCTATTCCGAGTCAATCCAGAATATTCAGACAATCAAGGCGTTCGGTGTAACAAAACGTTATGTAAACCAGCTCAGGGATTATCTCTTTGTTTACAGGAAAATGCGCCTTGATCACGGTAAGTTTTCAATAATTATGACAATGTGTCTTTCTGTTATCGGTCTTGCGGTTTCTTATCTTTGCTATGGCTGGGGTGTATGGCGACTCTGGCAGGGTGCGATAACTTACGGTACAATGACCTTGTTTCTTCAGGTCTCGGGACAGTTGACTTCGTCGTTTTCTTCTATTGTTTCTCTTTTGCCGACTTCAATTTCGATTGCAACGGCTGCGGGAAGAGTTATGGAGATCACCGAGCTTGATATCGAGGATACCGGCAATGCCGCTGAGGTTGAAGAACTTGAACCTTCAGCTCGCGATAAGGGCGTTTATCTTAATTGCGATAACCTTACATATTCTTATAAAGACGGTAAAAATCCCGTAGTAAAGGATATTTCGTTCTGTGTAAATCCCGGCGAAACAGTTGCACTTGTCGGTCCTTCAGGTGAGGGAAAAACGACAATTCTCAGGTTGATTTTAGGACTCATCAAGCCTCAGCAGGGCAGAATGACTATGTCAGTAGCGGACGGAAGAACGACCGAAGTTTCTGCAAGTACGCGCAGATTCTGTTCGTATGTTCCGCAGGAGAATGCGGTATTCGCGGGAAGTATTGCCGATAATCTCCGTATGGTTAATCCCGAGGCTACTGATGGTGAGTTGATTTCTGTCCTGAAAACAGCTGAAGCCTGGGGATTTATTGAAAAACTCCCGTTGGGAATTCATACTGTTATAAACGAAAAAGGCGTCAATTTTTCTGAAGGACAGATTCAGAGAATTTCAATTGCGAGGGCAATTCTTAAAAATTCTCCTGTGCTTGTTATGGACGAGGCAACGAGTGCGCTTGATGCCGAAACAGAGAAAAGAGTTCTTGCAAATATTATGAAATCTTACCCGAACAGGACCTGTGTTATAACAACTCACAGGCCGAGTATGCTGCAGTATTGCGACCGCGTTTACAGAGTTGATGAAGACGGAAATCTTACACAGACAGATAAATGATTATAAGGTACATCGTGTAAAATGATGTACCTTGTTTTTTTTGTCATTTTGTTCAGTTTTACAATTGTTTTTTACAATATAATATTGATTTAATGACGTTAAAATGTTATAATTTATCGGTAAAATAAGATAGGTGTAGTGTTTTTTGGGGAGGAAGTATGATGTATCGGGTAAAGGAAGGCTTTATTATACGTAAAATAGGTGAATATGTAATGGCTGTTCCGGTAGGTGCACAGACTTCTGAGATGCACGGAATGATTGCTTTGAGCGAAAGTGGCGAGCTTTTATGGAATGCTCTTGAAAAGGGTGCAACGATTGCAGAATTAACAGAAATACTTACTAACAACTATGAGGTTGAAGTTGCTGTTGCAACTGAAGACGCTAAAAAATTTATTGGTTCATTGAAAGAACAGGGAGCGTTGGAATAATGCTTGGATGTGAACGCTTTGGCGAAGGTTTTTTAGCTCAACTCAACTTATGGGCAGTTGAACATTGTGCGCCTTTCTCAGTTACCTTTGAACTTACACCTTTCTGCAATTTCAAATGCGTGATGTGTTATGTGCGTTTGGATAAAGAACAAGCTGAATTGCAGGGTACAATGCTTACTGCAGATGAATGGATTGAAATAGCTGAAAAGCTTCGTGAAATGGGAACCCTTAAAATTTTGCTTACCGGCGGTGAGGTTTTTACTCACCCTCAGTTCTGGGACATTTACAGCCGTCTTAATAAAATGGGCTTTTGGATTACGATTTTTTCCAACGGTTATCTGATCGATGAAACTGCGATGGAGAATTTTCGTCTTTACGGAATGCCGCACAATATGCAGCTAACCGTATACGGTGCGAGTAACGAAACATATCGCAGAATGTGCGGAGTGTCGGATGGTTTTGACCGTATTTCAAGGGCAATTGATCTTATCAAAGAAGCAAAGGTGCCGCTTACTCTTTCTGCAACTATGGTGAAAGAAAATGCCGATGATCTTCAGCAGATTTACCGGTTTGCAAGAGAAAAGAAAGTGCCGCTTCAGCATACGGTTTCTGTCGTAAAATCTTCAAGAGGTGCAAAGAATACTGCGGAAACTTCAAGGTTAGGCATTGCCGATTTCTCACATGAATATACTTTAGAAGAACTTGAGAAAAGTAAATACCGTTTTCCCGAGTTCCCGTTTTCTATGTGTGCAAGCTACCGTAAATCGCTTTACATCACCTGGCACGGCAAGCTTCAGCTTTGTTCGTTTCTTAATGAACCTTGCGTTGATTATTCAGGAGATATAAATGTTGACTTCAAAAACTTGTACACCCGGCTTGAAAAAATAAAAAATCCTGAAGAGTGTCAGGATTGCGAATGGAAAGATTTTTGTCAGCGTTGTCCTGCTGTTTTGTGTGCAGAAAGCGGACACCCTGAAAAAATAGATAAAGATTTCTGTAGTATAGCAAAACAACTCAAACAGTTATATGACATAAAAAAGAAGGAGGCAGAATTATGAAGAAAAAATATGTAGCTCCCGAAAGTAAGCTTATCGCTCTCAATCTTAATGAGAGTATTGCCGCTTCAGCTGGTTCGGACTTGGTTGGAGGTATGGCTGTTATCAAATTTGAAAACGCTTTAGACGGTTGCCGTGAAATGTACACAGGTAAAGTTGCGGTATCTAAAGACCTTCCCGGTACAGATTTTATCCACTATTACAATGACCTTATGGCAAAAGTTCAGGAACTGGGCGCATATGAAGCTTATTTCTTTTGCTTCAGCGGCTCACAGAACTTATGATTCGAATTGCGGATCTGCCTGTTGAGTGGCAGAAAGGAAACTGTAATTTCGCAGAAGATTTTGTGTCCTGCGAAAAAGAACCGGTTATAAGAATAAGATTTGTGGACAGAATGCAGGAATGTCATTCCGTGCAGTATACAGGTGAGTGCGCAGAACATCTGTTGAGAGGAAAAAACGGTGATATACTCCTTGCCAATGATGATTGGAGCGAGGCTGTTTCGTATTACCTTCCTGATTATGACAGAGATTTTGTTTTACCACTTGCGGCAATATGTTCAAGATTTTCCTCTTTTAACACGTTGCTGACACATTCTTCTTTTGTAACATTAAAAGAAAAAGGAATCCTTTTTACTGGTTATTCAGGTGTTGGCAAAACAACTCAGGCTGAACTTTGGGGAAATTTTCTTGGTGCTGAAATTGTGAACGGTGATAAAGCTTTTGTCCGCGAAACAGACGGAACTTTTTTCGCTTACGGTCTGCCGTGGAAAGGTTCATCGGAGTATTGTCTTAACAGAAAAGCACCCCTGAGTGCGATTGTTGTATTAAGGCAGTCTGCCGAAAACCGTATAACAAAGCTTAATGAAACCGCAACAGAATATGTTTTACCGCACGTCTTTTTACCTCATTGGGATAAAGATTGCCTGAATAAAGCACTTGATACTTTCGACAGGCTTTTAAAAAATGTACCTGTATTTCTTCTTGAATGCAGACCTGACGAAGATGCTGTAAGATTGACACACGATGAAATTTTTGGGTGAATTATGGAAAAGTTGAACTGCTCGGTATATGAGATTTCAGATTCAATTGAAAATTTGATTGCTGAAGGTGCAACAGTACCTCTCTGTATCTCGGGCAGCAGTATGAATCCTTTTCTTATCAGCAGGCGTGATATTGTTTATCTCAGATTACACACGGAAAAAGATTTAAAAAAAGGCAGTATTCTTCTTTTTAAAAGAAGCGACGGTTCTCTTGTACTTCACAGGGTGAAGAAAATATGCGTTGATGATTCATTGCTTCTTTGCGGCGATGCCCAGACGGAATGTGAAAACATTAAAATATCGCAGATTGTCGCGGTTGTTGTCGAAATTGAACGAAAAGGCATAAGGCGAAGTGCAGGTTCTTTTTATTGGCAAACGGTCAACACCCTGTGGCAGATTTTATTTCCTGTCCGTTCGATTTTAATGCGCCTTTGGTTTAAAATAAGAAGAATCAAAAATAAAAAACAACCGGAGTAAGCCTATGGAGCACATCAACAAAACTTTAATGAAACTCATAAAAAGTGAAGTTTTTCAACAAGAGCTTTGTTTATCTGATGAAGCTCCGCTAAACGAAAAAACTTTGGTTGAATTGCTTGTTTTGTCTTGTAAACATGATGTTGCTCATGTTGTTGCGTCGGCTTTGGCTAACAACGGCTACTTTGAAAACTGTCCGCAGCAAGGCCAGTTTATGAACGAGTTTTATAAGGCTGTATATGCTCAAGAAAAACAAGACAAATCTTTTAATGAACTTTGTGATATGTTCGAAGAAAAAGGCATTGAGTATATTCCTCTTAAGGGTGCTGAAATTCGCAAACTCTATCCGCAACCGTGGATGCGCACAAGCTGTGATATTGACATCCTTGTAAAAGAAAAAGATCTTAAAAAAGCGTATGATGCCGTTCTGAATATTAACGGTTATTCAAAAAAAGGCGAGGGAAATCACGACATTGTTTTTGTTTCGTCAAACGGAACTCTTGTTGAGCTTCATTATAAATTGCTTGGTAACAAAAAATCACCTCTGTACTCAAAGGTGCTTAAGGATGTTTGGAAATCAGCAAAGCCCTGCGAAGGTTTTAAATACAGATACAACCTCAGTGATGAGATCTTTTATTATTATCACATTCTTCATATGGCAAAGCATTTCAGGATCGGTGGTTGCGGCTTGCGTCCGTTTATTGACCTGATGCTTATAGATAATAAATACGGCGGAGATACCGCAGAAATAAATAAAATCCTTAAGAATGGCAAAATTTTAACCTTTGCTGAAAACGTAAGAAAGCTCAGCCGTGTGTGGTTCGATGGCGAAGCGCATGACGAAACAACTCTTCAAATGGAAAAGTTCATTCTTGAAGGCGGAACTTTCGGCTCAGTAAAAACAAGGACAGCTTCTGCTAATCTGCGAACGGGCGGAAAAATCAGGTATATGATTTCAAGACTTTTTGTTCCGTACAGATACCTGAAAAGAGAGTATCCTATATTAGAAAAATATCCGATTCTCACTCCGTGGTATGAATTTTGCCGTGTTTTTTCCCTTTTGTTCGGAAAAAAGAAAGATTTCAAGGAAACCTATCTAAGAAATCTTGACAAAAAATCAGAAACACAAACGGCCTATGACAGTGCTCTGTTTAAAAAAATAGGATTGAAATAAAGAAACTTTACAAAAAGAGGGCAGATTATTTTGGAAAGATTCAGTAAGAAAATATGGCTTGCGACTCCGACAATGCACGGAGAAGAGCTTGAATATATGACCGAGGCTTATGAAACAAACTGGATGTCTACGGTTGGTGCAAACATCAATGAGGTTGAGAGAATAGCGGCCGAGAAGGCTGAAAAGAAATATGCGGTTGGTCTTTCGTCATGTACTGCAGCACTTCATCTTACCGTTAAGGCTGCAGGTGAAAGGCTCTACGGCAGACCGGAAATCAGCCACGGCGCACTCGAAAACAAACGTGTTTTCTGCTCTGATATGACTTTTGCGGCAACGCTGAATCCGGTTGTATATGAAGGCGGTATTCCTGTTTTTATTGACACGGAAGAGGATTCATGGAATATGGATCCCGTTGCTCTTGAAAAAGCTTTTGAGCTTTATCCCGATGTAAAATTAGTTGTTTACGCTGAACTTTACGGCTTCCCGGGCAGAATTGATAAAATTAAAGAAATCTGTGGAAAGCACGGCGCACTTCTTATTGAAGATGCTGCTGAGGCTATGGGTGCAACGGTTGTCGGCAGACAGTGCGGTTCCTTCGGTGATTATTCCGCAATCAGCTACAACGGCAATAAAATCATCACGGGATCAGCGGGTGGATGTCTTCTTACTGATGATAAGGAAGTTGCAAATAAGGCAAGTAAATGGTCAACCCAGGCGAGAGAAAATGCCCCATGGTATCAGCACGAAGAGGTTGGCTATAATTACCGTATGAGCAATGTTGTCGCAGGTGTTATCCGCGGTCAGTATAAGTACCTCGAAGAGCATATTGAACGCAAAAAAGTACTTTACGAACGTTATTGTGAAGGATTCAAGGGTCTTCCCGTGAAGATGAATCCTATAGCAGACGAAACCGAGCCGAACTATTGGCTTTCAGCTATGATTATTGACAGGGATTATATGTGCCGTCAGGTAAGGGATGATTCAAATGCCCTCTATGTTAAGGAAAAAGGCAAAACCTGCCCGACGGAAATTCTTGAAAAACTTGCAAGCTATAATGCAGAAGGCAGACCTCTCTGGAAGCCTATGCATATGCAGCCGATGTACCGTATGCACGAGTTTGTGACAAAAAGCGGTTCATTAAGAGCGAAAACAAATGCTTATATCGAGGGCGGAGTTTTTGATGTAAGTATGGATGTTTTCGAAAGAGGCTTATGTTTGCCGAGTGATATCAAGATGACAATAGAGGAGCAGACTGCAATTATTGAAATTGTAAGAAGCTGCTTTGATTGAGGTTTTAAGGTATGTACGAAAAGTTTTTGAAAAGGGTATTAGATTTTATTTTGTCTTTTCTTGCGCTTGCGGTGTTTTCACCTCTGTTGCTTATACTTACAGTAATAGGGGCAATAGCAGTGGGAGGAAATCCGTTTTTT
>JAZSID010000113.1:0-5735 GCA_045533625.1 Acutalibacteraceae bacterium
AAAATAACGGGACGTCGAGGACGTCGTCCCCTACAAAACATTTTGAGGCGTGTACGTAGGGCGGTGGCTTGCTGCCGCCGTTAAATTCTTTACGTTTCTGACGGTCGATTCGTGAATCGACCCTACGTTTGTTATTTCAAAACACCCCGATAAGCCCGAATTTACATCGCAGGTCTTTTTATCATCTCTGCTTTTTACTATACAATTATACCATTCCGACAGAACAAAAACAACCCCTGCTAAGCAAGGGTTGCTGTTGCTTTTAATCTTTTCCGATTACTTTTTTCTGCCAGGTCTTTTTACCGCATTCGGGGCATTTCAAGACTATTCAACCGCGCGTATGAGTAAAACCATATCCGTCGCCTGCGGTTTTGCTCCGATATAATATGTACCCATCAGCGACGCATTGAAGCTGTACTCTTCTGAATACTCATTGCTTATAGGATCGAACCATTGGTAAGTATAGCTCCCCTTGGGAATAAGGTTTCCGACCGTGCCCGTTTTTATTCCGCCGTAAAATTTTGTATTCGCCTTCTGTGCAACTGTTTCGTCCGTAAAAGAATAGAAATAAATAACAATTTCTGAATTATCTTCGCTGCTCGCGTATGTGTAATAAACATTATTTCCCGGCACAAAATACGCTCTGTTATTAAATCTCGGAATAAGATTGTACCATTCTGTTTTCTCAAAGAAACTGCGCATATATCCGACCTGATACGAGCTTTCGTATTCAAGGGCATCCTGCCACGTCGCGTTTATTTTTTCTTCGCTCGTTATCGTATCAACACCGTCCGAGCTGTCGTTTTCTTCATCGAAAACGTTAAGGTAACTCCATGTGTCGTGACCGCCCCAGCCGTAACCATACATTCCGTTGAGGTATGCTGTCCAACCCTGCATACGCGAGCCGAAATTTTTCGTCCAGAGGTAGCAATACTGTCCTTCATAATTTATAACGGGTTTACCCTGCGAATTATACCAATAATCTTTTTCAAGCTCGAAACCACTCTGATCGGTTTTTGACGGGTGCCATTGCGCCGCATAGAAATTATGCGCCTTCACGTCGCGGAAGCAGGACGGTTCAGCATCCTTAAAATAAACCTTGCATTTATCGGGTGCCCCCTTCCCGTTACCGTATGCCGAAGTTCCACCTGCGTTCTCCTGATGAGCAGAAAGCGGATGGTCATAAGCATCGTACCGTGCAATATATTCCGCAACGAGCTTATACGGATTGTTTTCGTAATTCCACTCGGGATGCGAAGTTTCGCTCCAATAAAAATCATTGTCCGCTTCCTGACCGAGCGTCCAGATAACGGGATATGCACCGTATCTCGCAACCCAATAACGGGAGATCTTTTGAAGATAATTTTTTGTGCTTTCTGCAAGACTTTTATCTTCATTGTATCCGCCGTTGTTTGCAATCAGCGGTTCCATAAAATACGTAAAGAAAAACTGTGCATTTGCGTGGACAAGTCCGTTATCTGCAATTATTCTAAATTTTTCATCGTAATCTGCAAATCCTGCGATATCGTCCTGCGTGATGCTGTTTGTGAAATCAAACTTCGCACCGATCGGCTCACTCTGGAAAACAGTAAACCTTTGCGAAACACGTTTTGCGCAAATCGTTTTCACCATATCAACAGTTTCATCACCGAGACTCCAATGAGTATCGCCGAGATAGAAAAACGGCGTACCGTCATCGTAAGTAAAATATTTTTCACCCGAAAGAGTTGTGACAAAGCCGTGCTTGTAGATATCGTGTTCTCCGCTGTACGCAGAGCAGATAACCTTTCCTGTCCTGCCGTCAAGCGATGTGTTTTCGCCGTCTGTACAAACAGTTTTGAAATGCCACTCACCTGCTGACGGACAGACGAAACGGGCTTTCCATATATTACCTCCGTCCCAGAACATCGGAATTTTATAAAGTCTGCCGTTACCGAAAAGAAGAAGGTCAACGTCAACGTCGTTAAACGGGTCAGCGTAAACTTTCTCGCTTTCAAAAGAAACTTCTTTTGCAACCCACGTTTCTGCAGAGAAAGTCTGTTCAGGATTTTCAACCGTAATCTCTCCGTTGTATTCAACCCACGAAGCCTCGCTGACATCGGGAGACGGAATGTCCGTTTCACTCTTACCGCCGATTGCATTGAACCACCTTGCAAATGTGCTGATAATATTTCCGCCGATTTTTTCGGGCAGAGTTATCACGAAAGGCACACGTGGTCCACCGTCATCCGCATAAACGCAAACCTGACAGCAGGAAAAAACCATCACTATAGCGAGAACCACCGAAAGAAATTTCTTTTTTAACATTTTACTGCCTCCCTGAGAAAGTGTAATACATAACCACAACACCGCCGACAATGTCCGTCAGCCAATGCAACCTGAAGCAAGCCTGCCCGATTCCATTTTGATGCCCATAACATTTCTCTTACCTTTTATTTATAATTTCAGTATATATTAACTCTGTTGTTTTTTCAATAAAAATCAACTTTATACAATGAGAGAAACTTTTAATTTTGTCTCAGGGTTCAAGTCCAAAGCAAAAAACCCCCGACACCTAAAGGTGTCCGAGCGCGCACACATAACCGTCCCCTGTGTTAAAATTAATATTTAGGAAAAGAAAAAGTGCCCACGGGTGCGAGCACTTTTTCTTGAAACAATTATAGAATCTTATCCGGGAAAGTATTTGTCACAATATTCGTTTAGCTTTGCATTGTACCGTGCACCGCTAAGGGGAGTGAAAATCAAAATATGGCCTGAAAACGGGAAAAGTATAAAGTCATAAACAGCACCCGACTCCTCAAAAACCTTTTTAACCGATTCGGCATTTCCTATGGGCACAGTATTATCCTTACCGCCGTAAGCGAATAATGAGGGGATCGAATTTTCGTTAACATAAGCAACGGGCGAAACAAGCTCAATTAATTCTTTCTCTTTGCCTTCCTGCATATATTGGTTAGAAATTTCCGTACCTGCAAGCATTTTTGCAATGCTGGGACCTGCTTCTCCCCAGGCTTCCGTAGTGAAGTCAGAGGGACCTACCTTGTTTGCGGCAAAAGCAAGGGGGATAGCACTTTCGTCTGCTCGTGAATATGAATAAAGCATAGAAAGATGTGCACCTGCTGAGTAGCCCGAGGTTGCCATTTTTGTTATGTTAAGTCCTTTCTCTTCTGAAAATCTTTTAATTTCTTCAATAGCTAAGGAGATTTCGTCAAGAACGGTCATAACACTGTATGTATCGCTGTTGTCTTCGGTTATCAAAGTATAGCTCATAGTTGCGGCAACATAGCCTTCATTTGCAAGAGCCACACATTCACCAAGCATTTCATCCTTGCTTCCCGAGGACCAGGATCCGCCATGAATGAAAAGAATGCAACCGTTTGCTTCTTTTTCATAAGCTTCTGCAGGAACATAGATGTCCATTACATTTCTTTCACTTGCAGTTGAATAGGCTATATCCGAAAACACCTCATATTTCGGTGTACCGCCTAAAAATGTTGAACTTACAAATGTGAGAATTGCCAGAATAATTCCTATTATTTTTTCAAACATTCTAAAAACCTCTTTTCTTTTTGATAAGATTTATAGGCAGTATCTCTGTCTATATTTCTATTATAGCTCTAATAGGTAAAATAATCAATTAAAAAGTATTATAAAAAAAGACACCCAAACACCATTCTGTGTTCGTGTGTCTTTTGGTGCAGAAGAAGGGACACGCCTGTTGCACAGGCTGCGTCCTCGGCGACCGTTGCTTCGCAACAGTACCCGCCTCAGACTTCGGAGCTAAAAACAGTTCACCGAACTGTTTTCTTTACGCTCCTCACCCTCTTAGGGTTCAAGTCCCAAATATAAAAAACACTCCGACACCTATTGGTGTCTGAGTGCTTTTGGTGCAGAAGAAGGGACTTGAACCCTCACGAATTTGCATTCACTAGAACCTGAATCTAGCGCGTCTGCCGATTCCGCCACTTCTGCGAATATGTCGCAAGGAAAATTATATCACATAGCTGAAAAAAGTCAAGAAAAACAATTCGACAAACAAAGAAAAAGGGACGGCTCCCCGTCCCCTTTAAGCTGTGAAAAATTATTCTTTATTTTTCTTCTGTGCATCACGAAAAACAAAATATTTCTGATACAAAAATTCAAGAACGAAGTTACTTGCCATAACAAGTGCTTCAATCAGGTAATGATTCCACCCTGCTGTATCCGCAACGTCCCCGAGCCAACCCGAAACCGGAGTAAACACGAGGTAAAAGAGCGCAACCTTAAGCATCGCAATCGGCACATTGCTTGCGGACTGGAAAGTGAATTTACGGTTGAGCGTAAAATTCCAGATAACCGAAAGAGCGAGCGACGGAATATGACACATCCAATAGTCAAGCTCGTTCATTCCGAGAAGCGGCGGTAACTCCTGAAGTGCCGTGAAAGACAAAACCTGAATTATTCCCGCTGAAAACGAGAAAAGCGTGAATTTTACAGCCTGTATAATGCTTTCTTTGGTTTTATTTTTTGTTGTCATATTTCTGATTCCTTTTCTTTTTTAGTAAGTTTAGGGAATAACTGACCGCTTCATACAATGCAACAGCAGAAATGCAGAAGCAACTGAGAATTGCTGACCAACCGAGTGTAACCTCGCCGAACTTAAAATTATCAACAACAAATTCGGAAGCAACTAAAAAGAGTGAAACTTCAACCGAAAGTAACGACATAAAGTGAAGCCCTTTGACCTTGCCTGAACCTATCAGTGCCGAGTCGACCGATATGAAAATCGCGGCTACAATAAACAGCGGCAATCCGACTTCATAAAACCACGCGGCTTCAATTCTCTTGCCGACAAGAAAAGCTAAGTAAGCCAACATCGAAAAAAGACAAATCAATGCCGTAACCGGGGCAGGAGTTATGCGCAAAGCAGGAAAAACAGTAACAACCCACGCGGCAATAAGTGTAGCAACAACGTAAGAACACCAACCATCGCTGTAATGGAAAATCATATCAAGCGCGACAGACAATGTAGCAGGAAAAACCATCAGTGCCGTCATAATCGCCGCATAGCTTTTTCCGCCATCTGAGGGACCTTTAAAAAACTTAAGCTTTTTGTTATTCGATTCAGTTTTTTCATCATATGAAATTACCGAACCGCAGCGGCTGCAGAACTTAGAGTCATCGGGAATGACTTGATTACAATATGGGCAAAACATTTAAATACCTCCTTTACAGTATACATTATACATATCGCAACGATAAAAAGTCAACAGCAAAACGCGTTGTAAAAAAGAATTAAAAATATCTTAAAAATTATGTAAAATAATATTGACAATTCCGAATTGATTTGATAGAATAATTAGGCTGTTAGCGACAACAAGGGCCATTAGCTCAGTTGGTTAGAGCAACCGGCTCATAACCGGTTGGTCCGGGGTTCGAGTCCCTGATGGCCCACCAAGTTAATATAGGGGTATAGCCCAGTTGGTAGAGCAGCGGTCTCCAAAACCGCGTGCCGAGGGTTCAAGTCCTTCTGCCCCTGCCAGAAAGAAACGATCACCAATAGGTGGTCGTTTTCTTTTTGCAATAGAATTGAGAAGGGCTTGAACCCCAAGGGGGTGAGGAGCGTTAAGAAAACAGTCCGGTGGACTGTTTTTAGCTACGAAGTCCGAGGCGGGTACTGCACACAAAGTGTGCGGTCGTCCGAGGATGGCGGATTTGCAAAACAAATCCGCGTCCCGTCTCTCGCACCATACAGC
>JAZSID010000064.1:0-26202 GCA_045533625.1 Acutalibacteraceae bacterium
CGCAACATATGTCATTGCAGCAGCTGTAAGAACACTTTTAGCACCGCTATGTTCTTCATCTGTAAGCATACCCGTTTCTTCAATCACTCTTAAAGCACGGTTACTTGCGTTAAACTCAACAGGTAAGGTAACGAGCTGAAATACAGCAACAAAGCCGTAAAGAGCAAGACCTGCAATTATAAAATAAAAACCGAAATCAGAATTCAGTGATCCGTATGCAAGAAAATAACCGAGAAAAGCAATTAAAAGTCCGAAACGAGAACCGAAATTCGTAACCGGAACAAGAGCTGTACGGATTTTATTAGGAAGATAATTTTCAGCATGCTGTGCAGCGTGACCGGCTTCGTGACAAGCTATACCGACTGCTGCAATGGAAGCACCGCTGTATACGGCCTGCGATAATCTGATAACCTTTTCATTCGGCGAATAGTGGTCAGAAAGCTTTCCTGCACAAGCTTCAATTCTGACATCAGTAATACCGTAATGATTAAGTATCATCTGCGCTGCCATAGCACCCGTAATTCTTCGTGAATTGGGAATTTTTGAATATTTTTTATATGCACCGTTAACCTTAGCCTGTGCTAAAAGAGAAAGAATAAGAACCGGTGCAGCAAAAATAAGATATGAAAAATAATTACCAAAAAACATTAAATCACCTTATTTCAGAATTGTTCCCTTCTCAATCGGATTTCCCCTGAGAAAATCTGAAGCATTCATTGCTTTTTTACCTTCAGTTTGCAAAACAACAATTTCCACAGATGTTGATTCACCGCAAGCAACAACAAGTTTCTTGTCTGAAACAACCACTTCGCCGGGAGTTGCATTACACTTGTCAGATATAACTGTTTTATGAATTTTAATAGTTTTATCGGCTAATTTTGCAGTAGCTACAGGCCACGGTGAAAGACCTCTGACTTTATTATGAACTTTCTGTGCACATTCATTCCAATCAACAGGACACAAATCCTTGGAAAGCATAGGTGCATAATTTGACTTGGAATCATCCTGTTTTTCAGCTTTCAACTCGCCTTTTAAAAGCAAATCTATAGTTTCAGACATTACATCTGCTCCGAGTACAGAAAGTTTATCGTGTAATTCACCTGCAGTATCATTCTCACCGATTTCCACGGTTTTAGTAAGAAGCATATCCCCCGTATCAAGACCAACATCCATCTGCATTGCTGTCACACCGCTGATTTTTTCACCATTGAGAACACTCCACTGAATCGGTGCGGCACCTCTATAACGAGGAAGAATCGAAGCGTGCATATTTATACAGCCATACTTCGGAAAATCAAGTACTTCCTTCGGAAGAATTTTTCCGTATGCAACAACAATAATCAACTCGGGATTAAGATTTTCAAGAATAGAAATCGCTTCCCCATCTCTCATACTTAACGGCTGATATACAGGAATGTCAGCTTCAACAGCACATTCCTTAACGGGAGGAAACTGCATCTTATGTCCTCTGCCCTTTGGTTTATCAGGTTGTGTGAAAACACCCTTAACGTTGTGTCCGTCAGCTATCAAGCGTTCAAGGCAAGGAACTGCAAACTCGGGAGTTCCCATAAAAACTATATCCATAGCTTACCTCCGTTAATTACTTTCAAGCTCACCCACAAGATGACTTGTATAAAGGATACCGTCAAGATGGTCAATCTCGTGACAGAAGCAACGAGCTTTAAGGTCTTCACCTTTATACAAGCACCATTTTCCTTCACGATTCTGAGCCTTTACTATAACAGACTTCGGTCTTTCAGTAACACCGTATTTCCCGGGTAATGAAAGACAGCCTTCAGTTTCATGCTGAACTTCTTCAGAACGTTCAACAATCTCAGGGTTGACAAGTTCAAGATAACCGTCACCGCAATCCATTACAACAACACGCCTTAAAATGCCGACCTGTACCGCTGCAAGACCTGCACCCTCAGCTTTATAAAGAGTATCCTTCATATCATCTAAAATTGTAAAAAGCTTTTCATCAAACTTTTCAACAGGTCTGCTTTTTTTTGATAAAATCGGATCTCCTAATTTCACAATATTTCTTATTGCCATTTTATTTCCCTTTCGTATATCAGATAATATTTTCAGGATTAATATCTATATAAACCGACACCTGATTTGATGCTCCGGCAGATAATACTTCACTTAATGCTTCAGACATCATCTTTCTGAAATTCTTTGAATTTCTGCATTTAATGATCAAACGGTATCTGTATTTATTGCTGACCTTAGAAACTCTTGCAGGCATCGGACCAAGAATGATAACCTTTTCGTCCTTGTATTCTTTCTGTATTTTTTCAGTAACCAACAAAAAGAATTTAGCTGCCGCTGCATGAACTTTTTCCTCCCTGATGCCCAGAAAACCAACAAGAGCAATGTCGCAAAAAGGCGGATATATCAGAGATTTACGAAGCTTCATCTCAGTTTTGTAAAAACTTTCGTAATCCTGCTGCGCAGCCATGGTAATCACATCATTTTCAGGGTTCATAGTCTGAATAATTGCTTTACCTTTAAACTTACCTCTGCCTGCCCTACCAACGACCTGTGTAAGCAAATCAAATGTACGTTCCTGACTACGGAAATCATCATTATTAAGCTGACCGTCGGCACTGATCACGCCAACAAGTGTAACATTTTCAAAATCAAGTCCTTTTGCTACCATCTGAGTACCGAGCAGAATATCATATTCTCCTTTTGAAAAGGCCGTCAGCTTTTCTTCGTGGGCATGTCTGCTCATAGTACTGTCCGCATCCATGCGAAGTATACGGGCAGACGGAAAAAGTGACGCTAATTCGTCTTCTATCTTTTGTGTGCCGACACCCGAATATCTAACATCAGTGGAGTTGCATTCCGGACATAAGCTTGAAAACGGTTGTGAATGTCCACAGTAGTGGCACATCAGCCGTCCATTTGCTCTATGATACGTCATAGAGATACTGCACGAAGGACAAGTGAACACGTAACCGCACGATTTACACGTCGCAAAAGTGTTGTAACCCCTACGATTCATCAATAGTATAGATTGATGACCGTTTTTGAGATTTTCAGCTATTGAATCAGCAAGTTCCTTGCTGAAAAATGATGAATTACTCAAAGCATCAATACACATATCTACAATCCTGACTTCAGGAAGCTTTGCAGCAGAGTATCTTTGCGCAAGTTTATTAAGAGTATACCTGCCATTTTTTGCTTTAGAGAATGTTTCCAGACTCGGAGTTGCGCTTGCAAAAACCGTTACTGCTTTATTGTATGAAGAACGGAAAAGCGCAACCTCTTTAGCACTGTACCGTGGAGATTTTTCAGATTTATAAGTATGTTCCTGTTCTTCATCCACAATAATAAGACCAAGATTATCAAACGGAGCAAAAACAGCACTTCTGGTGCCGATAACAATCTGTACTTCGCCGTTTTTTATACGCTTCCATTCATCGGTTCTCTGTCCTGCAGAAAGCGCACTGTGAATAACAGCAGTTTTATTGCCGTATCTTCTGCGAAAAATCTGAATAGTCTGCGGTGTCAGTGCAATTTCAGGAACCATTACAATTACCTGCTTACCGACAGAAACCATATAGTCAATCAGTTTAAGGTACACCTGGGTTTTACCGCTACCTGTTACACCAAACAGAAGCGAAGCACCGCCCTCACCTTTCTTGTAAAGCTTCAACAGACTGTTATAAGCCTTTTTCTGCTCATCATTAAGGATTATTTCAGGAGCTACTACGTCCTCAAATTCACCGCCCGGTATTCTGTAGACTTCATTATCAAAAATCTCAGCATAACCTTTTTTAGCGAGTGCATGAACAACAGCAGGTGTAAAACCCGTAAAATAACACACCTCTTTAACTGAAGCGGTATCAATATCTGCAAGAAGTTGGAGGATTTCTCTTTGTTTTTTTGTTATTTTATCAGTTGATTCAATCGCGTTCAAACCCGCATCGGTAATTCTTACCATTTTAACGGTAAGATCACCGGCTTTACGTGCAGAATCGTAGTTTCTGAAAAGAAGACCATCTTTAGTCATCTTCTCAAGGACATCTAAATCAGGCACAAACCCAAGAGTTTTAAGCACCTTTTCACCGTCAACATAGTTATTGGCAGCTTTTATATACTCATAAATCTGTAAGGTATCGGCATCTAAACCGGATAAATCAACATCACCTGCCGCCGCGTAAGTTGTAACAACGCGGTGACACATACCTGCCGGAAGAATCGTCTTCGCAGCATCAAAGAATGTACAGAAAGTACGCTCCTTTAACCATTCAATCAGCTGAATCATTTCTTCTGAAAGAATCGGAGTGTCGTCAATAACCTGTGCGATTTTCTTCAATTTATATGTTAATTCATCGGTACAGAAAACAGCCATAACAATACCTTGGCGGCATTTGTTACCTTTCCCGAACGGAACAAGCACCCTGCAACCGGGTTTTAAATTTGAATCTTTTTCATCAACGAGGTAATCATATGTCATATCAAAAGAATTTGTTGAATTTTCAATTGCAACCGAAGCAACTATGTACTCTGACATACTCTACCTCCTGATTTTTAGAAATTATAAATTTTTAATCTCGTCGGGTTCAATAATTTTATACTTACCTTCGATAATTTCATCGATAGCGATACTTACAGGCTTCTCGATGAGGATAATTCCGTCTTCCTCGGCCTCTTCTGAAATTTCACGAGCTCTCTTTGCAGTTGCTCTTACGAGTGAATAGCGGCTCATGTGATTTGAAAGTACCGAGCTGAGATCGGGATTGAATTTAAATTTTTTGTTCTGATCAAACATTACTTATTTACCTCGCTTAAAATATTATTTCTTCTGCTTACTTTGAGTTGTTCAGCAAAAATTATTGTCTTTATTTCATCAACGGCATCCATAAGATTGTCGTTAACAACAACATAATCATATTCGCAGATTCTTTCAAGCTCATTACAAGCAATATCAAGTCTGCGTTTAACATCTTCATCATTCTCACTGCCTCTGCTACGCAGACGCTTTTCAAGAATCTGTTTGTTCGGCGGTGTAAGGAAAATACTTACAGCATCAGGATAAATTTTTCTTATGTTTCCTGCACCCTGTACTTCGATTTTTAGCACAACAATTTTGTTTTCATTCAGCCAGTTGTCAATCGGAGCTTTCGGTGTACCGTAATAATTATTTCCGTACTTGGCATACTCAAGCATTTTTCCGTTTTCAATCGCTGAAACGAAACAATCCTCATCAACAAAAAGATAATCGATACCGTCCGTTTCTTTATCTCTGGGTTTTCTTGTTGTCATTGAAACAGACTGTACAAGCCCGATATCAAGCTTAAAAAGTTCTGCGAGCACTGTATCCTTCCCTGAACCTGAGGGACCGGAGAGAACAACAAGCATACCTTCTTTATGCATCTTCTTCATCCTCCTCGTAATCCTTTTCTTCATCAAGCCTGTTTGCAACGGTTTCGGCCTGAAGATAAGTCAGAATAACCTGATCGCAGTCCGTGATGATAACCGCACGGGTTCGTCTTCCGTGAGTAGCATCAATAAGAGTGCCGTTTTCTTTGCATACCTGAACAATTCGTTTGATAGGTGCAGACTCGGGGCTTATTATTGCAATAATACGCTCAGCATTGACCATATTACCAAAACCTATATTAATCAGTTTCATAACAAACTCCTTACTCTATATTCTGAACCTGTTCACGAATTTTCTCGACTTCAGACTTGATATCAAGAACACAACGAGCAATTTCCACATCGCAAGCCTTTGAGCCGATTGTATTTGCTTCACGGTTAATTTCCTGAACAAGAAAATCCATTTTTCTGCCGATAGCTTCTTCCGATTCAAAAAAGCCTTTAAGCTGTTCAAGATGGCTTCTGAGTCTTACTGTTTCTTCCGCAACAGCGATTTTATCAGCGTATATTGCAGCCTCTGTAAGAATTCTTGCTTCATCAACATTCACACCCGAAAGCACATCATTCATTCTTGTAAGAAGTTTCTGGGTATATTCCTTAACAGTTTCGGGTGAACGTGCTTCCACATACTCAACCTTTTCAAGGATATTATCAGCACGTGAGCAGATATCATCACGAAGCTTTTCACCTTCAACCTTACGCATTGAAATAAATTTATCTACAGCTGTTTCCGCAACAGATTTAACAGCACTCCAGATTTTTTCTTCATCTGCTTCTTCCTTGCGGATAAGAAGAACATCATTGAAACGTGCAAGAATTCCTGCATTGAGAGTGTTTTCAATATCATAAGCATCGGAAAGAGATTTAAACGCTTCAACGTAGCCCTTTGCAAGAGAGTGATTGATTTCAACAACTACACTGTCATCCTCAAGGTTGTCCACCTGAACGTAACACTCAATCTTTCCGCGTGCAACTTTTGACTGCACGAAGCTCTTAAGTTTCTCATCAAGAAATCCGTAAATTCTCGGTGTCCTTGACGAAAAATCAAAATATCTGTGATTTACACTTTTAATTTCAACGGTTATGTTCATCGAATCAATTGTTTCCTGATGACGACCATAACCGGTCATACTTCTTACCATATCAAATACCTCTTATTTTCCTTTACAACAACTTCCTTGCAGTAAAGATGGAATATCGCCCGAATAAACACCGTTATTTTCTTCAAAACCTAAAGTAACGGCAACATCCAGTCCTTTGTCTGCTTTATAGTCAGCCATATAAACATTTCTGTTTCCGCCGTAATTAAGTGCACTTCTTATAAGCCCTTCAATAGTTTCAGGGTCGTTATCGTATGAATCAACGTAAAGTATCTCCATTGAATAACCATTAAGTCTGAAAACACATTTACCGCATTCTCTGTTGTTATCTGAAAGGTCGTAACCAATATAACCTACAAGAGTGTTATCTTCAGAAAAAGGCGAACCTAATTTATCATAATTAAACGGCACAAATTTAAGCATACAAAAGCTCCTAAAATTTATTTACACGCATACCTGAAGAAACCTTAAGACGATGAACCTCATCCTCGGTAAGGTTACGCCACTTACCCTGAGGAAGCATACCGAGCTTTAAAGAACCGATATGAGTGCGCTTAAGTCGCGCAACTTCAAGACCCAGAGCCTCACACATTCGGCGGATCTGACGGTTTCTGCCCTCATGCAAAATCACTTCAAGTACAACTCTGTTTTCACTTTTTTCAATTATATGTGCGTCCGCAGGCGCAGTTTTTCTGCCGTCAATTTCAATACCTTCATTGAAAGCAAAAAGCTGTTCCTCCGTAACGTCGGGACGAACGGTTACTCTGTATGTTTTCGGAACATGTTTCGAAGGATGAGTAAGATAATTCGCAAACTCACCGTCGTTCGTCATAATAAGCAAACCTTCGGAATCTCTGTCAAGTCTGCCTACGGGATATACGCGCGCACCGACATCTTTAACAAGTTCAGCAACACACTTTCTGCCGAGCTCATCTTCCATTGTTGTTATAAATCCTCTCGGCTTGTGAAGCATAATATAATAATGCTTTTTTGAAGACACAATCTTCTTTCCGCTAACCGTAACGGTATCGCGTTTAGGGTTGATTTTATCGCCAAGTCCGGCTACCTTACCGTTAACCTTGACTTTACCCGAAGCAATCAGCTCTTCGGATTTTCTGCGAGAAGCTACCGCACACTGCGATAAATACTTCTGAAGCCTGATTCTATCATCAGTCATTTTATTACTCCTTTAGATTGTTAATTACATTCCATGTACGCTTTCGGATGTTACAACCGGTTCTGTTGCAACTAAAGCACCGTTAAGATAATACTCACAATGCCCGACAACTGCACCCGAGGCAACCGGAGCATAGATAAACTTGTCAATAAACAGTCTGTAAGAACTATCGTGATTATTTGAAGATGCATATGCATACGGTTTCACACTGATGCCGACTGAATCTGTTGCGCCACCCACAACAGAAATATTCGTAGGTAAACTGGGTTTTACAACCCTTTCGCTCAGCTTTGAAAATCCAAAATAAAGCATTTTTCTGTGGTCGTTCCAATCATCAGGCGCATTCAATGTTACAGCAACAAGTTCAGCAGAATCCTTTTTGGCATACGACACCAAACACCTGCCACTTTTTTTCGTAAATCCCGTTTTAATTCCGAGAGCGCAATCATAAAGGTTGAGCAATTTATTATGATTATACAGCTTTCTTTCATAAGGTGGATTACCGAAAGTCAGCGTCGCACTTTTAGAGGAACATACTGAAACAAACTTAGGATTCTTAACGGCAGTTATGCCAAGAAGAGCCATATCGTAAGCAGTAGAATAGTGTTCCTCTGCATCAAGTCCTGAAGGTGTTACAAAAGATGTATTCTTCATGCCTATTTCAGCGGCACGATTGTTCATCATAGAAGCAAAACTTTCAATGCTGCCGCCAAGAAACAATGCAGTAACATTTGCCGCATCATTTCCCGAAGAAAGCATCATACCGTAAACCAACTCATCCAAAGAAACACTGTCGCCACCAACAAGACCCATCGACGTTCCTTCGACCTTCAGCATATCATCAGAAACGACAATCTCACTCTGAAGTTTTCCTGACTCAACAGCAAGCAAAGCAGACATAATCTTTGTAGTGCTTGCCATTGAATGCCTCTTATCACCATTCTTTGAAAGCAGAACTTCTCCTGTATGCACATTAACGACAACAGCACACTCAGCCGAAAGAGAGCCGACATTAAAAGCAGAAACTCTCAGCACACACATCGAAAGTATTACACAAAATGATATTAACTTTTTAATCATACAACCACCTGCCCGTAAATTATATGCGGGCAGAGGTTGTTTTATTTAATACGAATTATTCGATTTCTTCAAAAACAGAATCAACAACATTCGCTGTCTTGTCTGACTTGAATTTTGTAACAACGTCAGTTACCTTGTTTACTACATCAGGAACCATGCTGATGATTCTTTCTGCAGAATTTTCAGCACCTTCTGATACATACTTAACGCTGACGTCACCATCCTTGATAACAAGGAAAGCTACGGGAGAAATTGTTACACCGGCACCACCGCCGCCACCAAAGAGTTCCTTTGATGTCTTTGTCGGAAAGTCAGAACCGCCTGAAGCAAAACCATATGTAACCTTTGAAATCGGAATAATTCTGATACCTTCACCTGCATCGATTGTATCACCGATAATCGTCTGGCAATCAACCATTTCCTTAATTCTGTCAATAGCTGTTGCTAAAATTCCTGATGCTGACTGATCTTTCATTGTTCTTGTCCGCCTTTCAAATTATTGTTTTTCTTTTTAGCTTTTAAATATACAAGTAAAGCTTTCACAAGCCTTACTACAAGCCGGAACATAAAAGCAATACCGGCATTGATTACACTTCTCGGGATGAGTGCTACCCTGGTTTCAAACTCACCCTTTGTTTTGTCACCGCAATACTCAGCCCGGATATTCACGTCATAATCCATGACATGACACGAGGAACAGATAAACCCAAGCGGAGGATAAATCATCTGACAAAACTTTCCGTATTTGATTGCAGTCTGTGCTGCATCACCCTCAGTAACCCAGATTCGGATTCTGAGTTTCTTTATATAAATACTCTTAAGGAACCCCTTCGAAAACTTGCCGAGGTATGATGCTACGTTATTTACAAGCTCAACTATACCAAGTACACCTTGATCTTCGTAGAAGATTTTGATCGGATTATCCTTCTTCGGTGCATCAACAACAGGTTTTTCTTCCGCAGGCTTTTCCTCCTGAGGTTTTTCAGGTTTTGGTTTTTTTTCTTTTTTAGGTTTCTTTTTGCTTTCATCTTTAGGAAGGATGTTTATTTTCACAAACAACCATGACACTTTGAGCTTAAAAACATCACCGTATTCCATATCAAGAACAACCGGAATGCTCAGTACCGCAATAAAAAACAAAACTATTCCGAGAATTATGTACAAGGCTGTCACAAACACACCTCCTATTCAACATCTTCAACTGTAAGTATTTCACCCGTAATTGCCGTATTTTCGATTATTTGACCGTCATCAAGATTAATCTCAAGCTGATTTGGCAGCTCATCATTCTTAGGCATATCCTCATGGTCCGGTAATTCCGGAAGCTCCGAAAGATTGTTTACACAGAAACATTTCAAAAATTCCGGTGTTGTTCCGTAAATAAGCGGTCTTCCCGGCAATTCAAGCCTTCCTCTTTCTTCAACAAGACCCTTCAAAATCAAAGTCTGAATTACACCCGAACAGTCGACACCTCTCACCTGCTCAATAAAAGCTTTTGTAACCGGTTGATTGTACGCGATGACCGCAAGCACTTCAAATGCAGCATTTGAAAGCGGTGCATTTTTCTTGATTTCAAGAACGGCACGAACTTCATTGGCATACTCCTGACGTGTACAAAGCTGATAAAGGTCATCCATTCTGACAAGGCAGATTCCGCTACAGTTTTCATCAAGATTCCTGCCAAGTTCAAGCAAAACTGATTCAACCATTTCTTTTTCTATTTCAAGCGCTTCAGCAATTCTTTCAAGCTCAAGCGGCTCACCTGCCGCAAAAAGAATTGCTTCAACAGCAGCCTGCAACTCATTCATTTTCATCCGCGTAGTGTTCCTCCACATCAAAGTTAATATCCGAATCGACCATTTCTACTTCAAGGTCACCTTCAACATCTGTTAAAATTATCTTCTTATCTTTTGTCAACGAGAGTAAGGCAAGGAATGTGGCAACCATTTCCGAACGTGACTCAGCTTTTTCAAAGAATGTTCTGAAACGTTGCTTTTTCCTTTTGAAAAGCTTGTCCATAATAAACCCGACACGTTCTTTTATCGGAACAATCTTATGTGCAACAATTCCCGAAAAAGCTTCAATCGGTGGCGGAAGATTTCTTTTACCTCTTCCGACAGCGGCAATATAAGCCTTAATTAGTTCAAACGGCTCATGAAGCCTTGTATATGTCATATCAGGTGCAAATTTTTCAGGTTTGCGTGAATGGTAATCAAAACCGTCAGCAATTTCAGAAAGCTTTTGCGCCATAAGCTTACAGTCCTTATATTCAGAAAGTTCGCCCTGCAATTCTGTTTTCAGAGCATCAGCCTCTTCCTCATGAACAGGCAGCAACGACACTGTTTTTATATAAACAAGTCTAGCAGCCATTTCAAGAAACTCACTGGCAACCTCCATATCCTCTTCCTGCATCTGACGGACATAATCAAGATACTGTTCAACCAAAAGAAGAATCGGGATATCATTAATATCAATTTTGTGTTTACTTATGAGATGCAATAAGAGATCCATCGGACCTTCAAACACATCCAATTTATAGGAAATTGTTTCCATAGATTGCTCCTTAGAAAATGAGTTCAAAGAACGAAATAAATAATTCCAAAACTAAATTTGAGAGTTTCACAAGTGGCGTAGTCAAAACACCTGTAAAAAGCAACAACATTATTCCGAGGGAAATATATCTTTCATATTTCATTACAGAAAAATAATACTTCGTGGGTAAAAATACAAACAGAATACGTGAACCGTCAAGCGGAGGAACCGGAAGCAAATTAAACACCGCAAGATTAATGTTTATTGAAGTTACAAAATAGAGGAAATAATATGATGAGGACACAAATATGTGGTCATTAATTCCGAAAAATTTCATAATTACAAACATAAAAAACAAAGAAATAAACGCCATAATCAGGTTTGAAATCGGACCTGCAACAGCAATAAGAGCCATTGCAACCTTCTTGTTTTTCAATTTTGTGTTTCTGATGTTAACCGGCACAGGTTCAGCATAACCAAAACCTACAAGAAAAATCATCAAAGCACCTATCCAATTGATATGAGCTAAAGGATTAATAGTAAGTCTGCCTTTAAGTCTTGCTGTCTGGTCGCCAAGTTTATAGGCAACAAAAGCATGTGCAAACTCATGAATCGGCGTTGTACAGAAAACAACAAATGCACTTGCAGAAAGGCGGATTATTAAATTTACAATATCAAAATCGCCAAAATTGCGCAACAAACTTAAAAGCATATTTTTCTCCTTTTATTTGTAAGCAGTTACAATTCTCTGTAACCCGTTAAAATCATAAATTATTTCAGTTTCATCGGCATATTCCGAAAAAAGTTCCGCAATATAGTCGCCCTGGTCTTCAGCACACTCAACAAACATTGCTCCGCTATTCCCAAGAAATTCATTCAGCCAATACGTTGACAGAAAGCGATAAAAATCGTACCCATCCTCTCCACCGTCAAGTGCGGTTGCCGGCTCACACTGAACCTCTTTTGAAAGTGTTTTAATATCCGCCTTGCGGATGTAAGGAGGATTAGAAACAATCAGATCAGCCGAAACATCCTTTAAAATACCTTTATCAAAAACATCACCTTTGACTGCAATAACATCATCAGCCTTGTTCAACGCAATGTTTTTTGTAAGATAGTCAAAAGCTTCATTGAACTTTTCGACTGCATATACTGTTGCGTTTGGAATTAATTTCGCAATACTTACGGCTATGCATCCCGATCCTGAACACAAATCTATAATAACGGGTTTTTCAATATCCGCTGCATATTCTTTAGCAAGTTCAACAAGCGCTTCGGTCTCAGGTCTGGGGATAAGAACACCTTCACCGACCAGAAACTCATTCCCCATAAACTCCCATTTACCGAGAATGTACTGTAACGGTTCCCCGTTTATTCTTCTTTTAACCAGCTCAGAATAACCCTGAAATTTTGCAGGTTCAATTAATTCAGAGCGTGTTATAAAAAACTGTGTTGAGTCAATCCCGAGAGCAAATTCAAGTAAGCATCTTGCATCAAATTCCGCATCAGGCACTGCATTGCTTTCAAGGATATCGACACCTGTTCGGTAAGCTTCATTAATCGTCATTATTTTCAACTTCTGTTTCTTTATTCAATTTGTTGATATTTTCTTCTTCCAATCCGAGGGCAACTTTCAAGGATAAGATACCAACTTCGATAATATCGTCTGTTGGCTCTTTAGTGGTGATTCTCTGCATCAGTGTGCCCGGTGCTGAAATTATGCGTGTGAGAAGATTGTCATGCTTTCCTGCAAGACGAATCATTTCATAACCGACACTCATAATCAGAGGGAGAAGCAAAATCTTGATTCCCATCCAGATTAAACGCATTTCTTCGTTTCTCAATACAGGCCAGATTACAACAACGGTTGTTGAAATTGCAATGCTGACAATCAAAGAAAGAAAGATGAAGCTTGTACCGCAACGAGGATGAAATCTCTTTTGTTTTTTTACATTTTCAACAGTGAGTTCAAGACCTTTTTCATAGCAGAAAATAGATTTGTGTTCCGCACCGTGGTACATAAACAATCTCTTGATATCCTTCATCAGTGAAGTGAGATACATATAAGTTATAAAAATAATAATTCTCATAATACCCTCAATAGCAGGCTTCCAGGTATTCATCCCCTCACCGAGAATAAGATCCGCTACAAACGAAGGCAACCACATAAACAGGAAAAATCCAACAACTAGCGCAATTACCATTGCTATGACACCGATTACCGCCATCATCTTCGGACCGAAATGATCAGTAAGCCATTTATCAAGCTTGGACATGTCCTCGCCGTCATCTTCCATAACCGTTGTCTTTTCGGCAGACTCCATAAGACATTTATATCCGAATATTATCTGCTCAACAAAATTAACAGGACCTCTGATAAACGGGATTCTGAAAAACTTATATTTATCTCTGAGAAGTGTAACTTTCTTCAGTTGAGTTTCAATTTTTCCGTCAGGTAATCTTAATGCCATCGCAGTCCCTTTCGGACCCTGCATCATTATTCCTTCCATCAGGGCCTGACCGCCTACGCTGTGTTTCTTGTTATCAGGCATTTTCTTCTTCCTCCATAGTTCTCAATTCATTCTCTTTCGCAATTGCTTCGTCTATATCCCATGCGTCTTCAATTTCAACATGATCAATATCAAAACAGATTGTAACAGTTGTACCTTTACCGAGAATACTGTCAATATCAAATGTTCCGTTATGCATACGGATAATCTCATCAACGACTGCAAGTCCGATTCCCGAGCCATGCACAGTCATATTGGTTTTATAAAACTTTTCCTTAACATGCGGTAAATCTTCTTCAGAAATGCCGCAACCTGTATCAGAAACAGTAATTTTAATCCTGTCATCAGCTATGTCAGCAACTGTCAGAATCTTGCCGCCCTGTTTAGTATACTTCAAAGCATTGTCAAGAACATTAACAAAAACCTGTTTGATTCTGTCGGGGTCACCGTCCATAGGTGCCGGAAGATTTGGAGCAGTATATACAAGCTCTTTGCCTTCGCGCATTGCTCTGTCTTTGAATGCGAATACAGTTTCGTCAAGTTCTGCGAGAACGTCCATCTTTTCGATTTTCAAAGACATTCTTCCGCTTTGCATTCTTGAAAAATCCAAAAGCTCTTCAACAATACCGTTAAGTCTTGCTGACTCACTGATAATAACACCCATTCCGCGCTCAGTAAGTGCGGGGTCAGTATCTGAAATCTGCAACAGTGTTTCTCCCCACCCCTTGATTGCCGTAAGTGGTGTGCGCAACTCATGGGATACGGTTGAAATAAAATCATTCTTGATTTTGTCAGACATCTTGATTTTTTCAGCCATATTGTTGATGGTATCACAAAGCTCGCCGACCTCATCTTTATAAAGATAATGGTCAATGCGTGCATCATAATTGCCGTCAGCAATCATTCGTGCAGTATCGTTGATATCACGGATTGATTTAACAATAGAGTTTATAAAAACAACACCGGAAATCAACAGTACAAGAACAAGCAAAAGGAACACAAGAAAAATCAGCGCATACCAGGTATTGATTTGTGCATCAATTTCTTCAAGGGAAATAATATAACGCACCGCACCGATAATCTCGCTTTTTGAATTAAGTATGGGTTTTGTTAAAGCGGATACTTTTTCACCCGAATCAAGCTCACCTGTCCACCTTGCAACATTCTCAAGATCTGTTATTGCGGACTCATATTCAGGTACGAGAGTGCTGCTGTTGACCGGAAACCCGCTTGAAGAGATAATTACGTTACCGTATTTATCAATAACCCAGACTTCAACCGTAGCTTTATCTTTAAAGTCATAAATAAAACTTTGCGCACCTTTTTCAAAAGTCGCATCATCACTTGAAAAACTTTCAAAATATGTGTCAACTGCACCGCTTGAATAATTCAACATTCTGCGGTCGACAGAGTTATAATAATACGAATGAACGATGTACGCACCACTGACACAGATAACAAGCAAAAAAGCAATAACTATAATCGTTGTCTGAATAAACCAACGCTTGGTAAGACCGTTAAAACCTGCAACAGTTTTAGCTCTCTTCTTTTCTGCTGACAATGCGTACACCTCCTTTAATTCATAATTTCAGCCTTATCAGACCCACTTGTAACCCAATCCCCATATCGTAAGCAAATGTTTGGGGTTAGAAGGATCCTCTTCAATCTTTTTCCTTACTCTACGTATATTAACATCAACTATCTTTTCTTCACCGTAGTAATCAGCGCCCCAGACATAGTTAAGTATGTCGGTTCTGCTGAGTGCGGTTCCCTGATTTCTGAAGAAATATTCGAGTATCTGGAATTCAACCTGAGTTATATCAATGTAAGTATCATTCTTTGTTAACGAACGGCTCTTACAATCAAGTCTGAACGGGCCTGAGACAATAACATTATCGTCAGTATTGTTGTTTGACTTAACAGCAGAAACGCGACGCGCAAGGGCATCAACACGCGCTGTAAACTCAGACGGTGAAAAAGGCTTAGTGATATAATCATCTGCGCCAAGAAGCAAACCCGTAACTTTATCCATTTCCTGAGTTTTAGCAGTAAGCATAACAATGCCGATGTTATTGTTCATACTTCTGAGCTTTTTACAGAGTTCAAGACCGTCCATTCTGGGCATCATAATATCCAGAACAGCAATTTTAATTGAGTCACCTTCCAGAAGATACTTTTCGTATGCATCCTGTCCGTCAAATGCTTCAACCACTTCATAACCGGATCTGTTAAGATTTATGACAATAAATTCGCGGATAGGAGCTTCATCTTCAGCAACTAAAATCTTCACTTTATTCATCGTAATCCCCCAAAATCAGTTAAAATAAAACTTTTCACAAGCCAATCATCAGTTATACCGAAAGACTTGCCTTCATCAGTAATTCTGTAAACATACGTCTTTGTTGATGTAGTTTTTAAAATTTCATATCCTGTGAATTTTTTTGCTTCTTCTTCATCTGAATTGTTATACGCATAAACGCTGAACAGCAAATCACTTATTGAGCCGCTAGAAGCTTTCCAACGGTAGTAATCCCACTGTCCGTCATTTCCCGAGACGGTGATTCTTCCGACCCATGAACTTTTAACATTCAACATATAACCCAGCTGCTTATTGACAATCGAATACTGAATCGGAATAAGCTTTCCGTCTCTGTATTTAACCCACTTTGTAAAATACATTTTTGTTGCAGGGTTATTATCTGAAGTTACGGTTGATGACGAATTCAGAGCATCCGTAGTCGTAACAACCGATCCCGGCATTTCAATACTCGTCGGTATTTCAAGAAATTTATCAGCATCAACATCGTAAACAGAAAGGTTAATATTTCTCCACGTAAGGATTGTTGATTGAGATGCAATATCAAACAAAGGTGAAACGAGCTTGTTAGTCTTGTTATCCCAATAAATCACTTCAGTAATTGATTCATTAAGACCCTTTGTTGCTTCAACGTAAATGTAGTTAGAGTTCTGTACAGTTTCCATCGTTACTGACGAATATGCGGAAATATTACCGTCCATAGGAGTTTCACCGTACAAAGCAAGTACTTTACTGTTCTGATCAAGATTATAAACTTTGGCTGTTGCAGTAAGTTTATCGGGAACAGAAGAATCAACCGTAAGCGTGAGAACATCACTGCAACCGTCACCGTTAACATCAACTATGTCAAAATGAGTATACGGATATGAGGCAACCTGACTGAAAGTATCCTTACTCACAGAATATTCAGAAAAAGCTCTGTTACTCTTACTTGAAAACAAGTACCAACCAATCAACACCTCGGACTTATTATCATTATCAAGATCCGAAACTATAACCTTATCAACGGTATTACCGAGACCGTCCTGGGTAGAAATATATTTCCATTCATCTGCAGTGTAACTGAAAAAAGAAACTTTTGCAATTTCAGGTTCATCATTAAGAACATAGAAAACAAATGCTTCCTCCATTCCATCCTTGTCAATATCGACAATAACAAAAGACGACTGATGGTCACCGTTTTCGGGAGTAAGTAAAGAAAACTTTTCCTTAATTGCGACCTCGAAAGCATCCTGAAGACCCTGATACTTTCCTATAAGTTTAGGAGGTCTCATTAAATTGTCGAAGCTATCAAGACGGAATGAACATCCCGAAAAAGAAGTACTGATTGCAACAACAAGAAAAAACGCAATCAATGCTCTAAGCTTTTTCAATTCAACACCTCCAAACATATAATTATCCATAATATTTTTCATATTATTATAACACAAACCAAAATAAATTTACAACCTAAAATATTAAAATATTTATTAAAAAACAATAATTATTTATAAAAAATAAAGTAAGAGAAGCAAATCTTCTCTTACTTTAAAATTATCTGATTTTTACGGTTGCGTAATATGTACCTGATACCCAACAATCCTCAGAATACATAACAGTAAACCTGATCGGCAAACGCTGACCTTCGGCAGTAACGTCAACATCCGTAAGGCTAATCACACCGTGAATATCTTCAGGTTTGATATCGGGAAGATCATTTGTATCTGCACAAACAGTAACAATTCCTGAACCTTCAATTTCGATATCATATACAGAATTTTCATCTGCACCTTCAATAGTGATATTATCTTTTAATACTTCAAGCTTTCCTGAACTTATACCATCAGGAAGTTGCAAAGTAATTTCGAATTTTTTGGTATTATCAAGAATTTTTGCGTTTTTAATATCTGCAGTATCAAAAGCAAAAACATGCTTCACAGGAGTTATCGTAGAAAAATCAATTTCGCCGACAACAAGCTCCGAAATAGCTTCTGTACCGTCCTGACGCACAGCAACATGAACCGTTTCGGGTCTTGAAACATAACTGAGAGGCGCATCAAGATAAGCCTTCGGAGTGTGTGTAAAAGTTACGGAAACGGGTAAAGTCTGGATTTTATAAATCGGAATCGTCGCCGTAAGCTTAACGTCTTCAACCTTTTCTCCGTCAACCTTAAGGTACTTTACTTCATCTGTTGAACCGGTTTCAAACACAATCGTTCCCTCAACCGCTTTACTTGAGCTTAACGGTTCTTCAAGACTTATTTCAAGAAAAGCTTCCTGAATTTTATCAATTTCTGTTTTAGGACCGGTAACGCTTATGGTTTTTTCAACACTAACTTCATCTTCATAGAACACGAATCCATCAGCCGCAACCTCTCCTGAATTTGAAATAATTTTAGGAGATAAGCTGATCTCTTTTGTAACTTCTCTGTCAAAGAACACACTGACATAATCTGAAGACAAGCTAATTATTTCATATTCAGCGTTTGTATTTACAGGAGTCACCTTAATCGCAAGTGCCTTTTCACCGGCAGAATCAACATAGGCAGTCTCAGCCTCAACTTTAAAATCGTCAGCCGTTACTTTTTTACCGCTAACGTCGTAGCGTTTGCCCTCAACAGTTATATCAACAGTAAGATTTTCTCCGCCAAAAGGTTTGAGGCCTAATCTTTCAGGCGCACTGTCGGTCATTTCTATAGCTACCGGAACATCTTCAATAACACTTTGAACGATCGGCGTATATTCAATAGCAACAACGATCCAGAAAATGAACGCAAGAACTATTGAGAAAACAACAAGAAACTTCGTGTTAGAAAAAAGTCCTCGCAGGTTCAATAAACGTTTACTCATTTCTGTTCTTTCCCCTTTATCTTCTTGAAAAATTTATCGATCTTTGAACTGATGATACCTTTTGCGGCATTTTCTTTCTGCGGAAGAACATAAGTAACCAGCTTTTCCATAAGCACACCGTCAGACACTCCTCTGTGTAACGTGCCGTCATGCGCAACAGAAATCTTACCTGTTTCCTCAGAAACCACTACAGCTATAGCATCACTTTTTTCCGTAATACCGAGAGCAGCTCTGTGACGTGTACCAAGATGTGTAGTAAGCATATCCTTATCCGTAAGCGGTAAAATACAACCTGCAGCATAAGCTCTGCCGTCCCTTATCACAAGTCCTCCGTCATGCAACGGTGAATTCGGGAAAAATATACTTTCAATATGATCACGGTTTACCTTAGCATCAATAATTGTACCTGTTTTTATAACATCACCAACCATCGTTTCTCTTTCAAAAACAATAAGAGCTCCGATTTTTTTATCGCTCATTTCCGTGCAGGCTTTACAGACTTCAAATACCGCTGCCTTTTTACGTTCATACATCGAATCGCCCTGCTGTGCACCGAAGAAGTTAAAGAAAGCAAAATTTCTTCGACCCATTGTTTCAAGTGCCTGTCTGATTTCAGGAGAAAACAAGATAATAAGTACAATAATAAAATCAGAAAGAATGGTTTTAAACAAGAATGAACTTGCGTGCATGTCCAATAAATTAATTACAAAATACAGTGCTCCAACTACAAGCAAGCCTTTTACAATCTGAATTCCTCTTGTTTCCTTGAGCATTTTGATGGCACTGAAAATTACAAAAGCAACAAGTGCAATATCTACAAGGTCAGTGAGAGTGAAAACGGAAAAGACCGACAAAAGTCTGTCCCAGAACAATTTTATGTTTTCCAACTTTTCAGCCATAAACATTCACCCAATCTTTATTATTCACACATTTTAACACAGTTTTAAAATTTAATCAATCAAACACACGCAGTGAGCAGCAATGCCTTCGCAACTGCCTGTAAAGCCTAATTTTTCCTCAGTCGTAGCCTTCACATTAACACATGAAACGTCGATATCAAGAGTCTTTGCAATATTCTCTCGCATAGTATCAATATAAGGACGCATTTTAGGTTTCTGTGCAATTATTGTTGCGTCAATATTTATCGGTTTAAAACCGGCTTCATCAAGTCGCAAAACAACTTGCCTCAGCAAAACCAGACTGTCTGCATCTTTAAAAGCAGGATCTGTATCAGGAAACATAGCGCCGATATCGCCCATAGCTGCTGCTCCGAGCAACGAATCACTGATAGCGTGAAGAAGCACATCAGCATCCGAGTGACCAAGCAAACCTAATTCATGAGGAATTTCTACGCCTCCGACTATCAGCTTACGTCCCTCGCAAAGTCTGTGAACATCATATCCGTGTCCGATTCTCATAACTCTACCTCCCTGCTTTTTTTAACTGCAGTTTTATATTCTTCATACGTCATAAGAGTGTTAATAATTTCAACTAGTCCCTTTGTACTTAATCTCTGAGGCAAATCAAGATATTTAAGAAGTTTAAGCCTGTTAACTTTACTTTCCGGGGTACCGTTAAGACCGTCATCGTACAGATCAAGATTTGTTATAGGCTTCCTGTCTGTTTTTTCTGTGTAAGTACAGCCAACACCAACGTTTTCCAATGCCTGCACAATAATCTCGGCAGAAACACCTTCGACGCCAAGCTTACCCTCTTTAGAAGCAGTTTCCTTGCGTTTTTCTTTACCGAAGATATCGGGAATATATGCATTTGTTATATATTGGTTGGGAACAATGGAAGTGATAAAATTCCTGATTACAAAACCTGCAGAATCGCTGTCTGTAAGAATAAGCAGTCCTTTTTTCTCAGCAAGTTTTCTGAGAAGTCTCTGCTTCTCTTTGTTCTTAAAAATACCGAATCCATCTGTCTCGATTATAACACCGTCAATAATTGAAGAAAGTTTTATTCTGTCGTACTTTCCTTCAACTACAATAATCTTATCAACTTTTATCATATCTTTTCACCGTTGGAAACAAGCAGCAACTTTGTAATTGTCTGTTCAAGAATAAGCCTCGGATTGACAGAAGTCGATTTAAGCATATTGTCAGCTTCAAAAAGCACCTCTAGAAAGCTTCTCAACTGACTGACAGAATATTTGGAAGCACTTCTGGCGGCATTGGTCAGTCTGAATTCTTTATTTTTATAATTAAAATCTTTAGCGGCATCTTCAGCACGTAAACCGCCTGAAAGATACACCTTCGCCCTGTACATATCCACATAAGGAGTAATAATAGCACCGAGAATACTTATCGGTTCCTCTTTCATGGAAATTAAAGTGTCAAGAATGGACATTGCAGTATCACAATTATTAGCAACAAGTGCCTTTGCAAGGTCAAAAGCACGCGCCTGCATACTTTTAACAACAACAGCATCTATATCTTCTTTTGTTATAACACCGCTTTTTTTATATGCACAGATTTTTTCAAGCTCATTGATCACGACCGTCATATCGTCACCAACAGAAGAAATCAGATAATTCGCTTCAGAAAATCCGAATGTGCATCCCCTGTCCTTTGCACCCTTTTCAATAAGCTTTGTGAGCTTTTGCAAAGTAAAATGAGCAAATTCCACAACACTTCCGTTTTTCACAAAACAATCCATAAGTTTCTTGCACTTAGGACTTTTCAAGTTTACATTAAGTGTCGGCAATGAAATAATGACAACAGTCGTTTCCGGAATATCACTGATGATGTTTTCAAGCTTCTGACTGTCTTCAGCATTAAGACTGTCAACAGGCAGATCTTTAATCAATATGCATGCATATTCACTCATCATAGGAAGAGCCTCAGCCGCAACAGCAACATCATCAAGATCAATATTTTTTCCGTCATAGACATGTAAATTAAAATCCGAAAAGGCAGGATCAATAATCTTTTTTTCGAGAAGATTAGTATAATGCTTAACAAGATACTTCTCTTCACCGTAAATTAAATATAAATTAGCGAACTGAGATGCTTTGATCTGCATTTTAAGTTCGTCCTCTTTTATAACAGGCATTCTCAGTCCTCCGATACAACAATTTTGTGTGAATCACCACGTATATTAACTAAAACAGATTCATAATCAGCCATAGGTAATACATTACCTCCACATGAGGTAACATACTCAACAGCTGACTGTGCGGTCTTACCCTCTCCGCAAACAATTACATTTTCATACCTTTCAGGCGATATGCAATATGGAATAAACCCACGGCAGACAAGTATATCTGCTTCAAGGTAATCCTCCGGTATTTCAGCTTTCTTGTAAGAATCAAACAAGAAAAGAATTTTCGTGTCATTAAATTTACATAACGCAAGCGAATAGCTTTCGCACGTGATATATCTCACTTTATCATTATCGAAAACCTCAATTGACGCCATCGGCTCAACATAGAGTCTGTCAGCTTCAACGAAGCTCTCAATTGACTGATCAGAATAAGGTAATACAATTCGACTGAAATCACCCGACCCGATAATCTGAAAATTAGAAGGGTCACTCAGGGCATTTTTATCAGCCAGCAGCAATAAATCTGTTTCCCTTTGATTATAATATTCTAAATTTTCTTCAATGCGGTATCGCTTGGCATAGCTGTCCGCTTCACCTGTAAGAACAATCTTTTCTCCGTCAGAATATGCAACAACTGATATTCCTGCACCGACATTGAGGATACGCACCTGTGTCAGACCGTCATAATAAAAGTACGACGCAAGTGAGAAAATAATAATATTTGCAGACATTGCTATACAGATGCATTTAAAAATATTTTTTCCTGAAAAATTTGCAACTGCAAAAATCGGTATTGCAATAGCGACTAAAGCTCCGACTTTCCAGAACATATTTTCCGTACTGATCACGGTAACCGGCAGTTCGCATAAAACATCAACAATCTTTAATAATATTCCGGACAAAAATCTTGCCACGGAAAACATTACATCAGAAACAACCGGAACTCCGCTTATCAAAGAAGCAAGACCGCCAACAACCATACATACAGTTGCGACATAGCTCAACAGAATATTGGATAAAACCGCAAGTACCGAAACCTGACCGATCATAAGTATAGTGAACGGTAAAACGGTAACACTTGCCGAAACACTGACAGCAATCGGAGCAAGTATACTTTTAAGAGTACTTCCGAACCAACTTTCTGAAAACTTGGAAAATATGTACTTTTCACACAACGGAACAAGTGTTACTATTCCGAATGTTGCAGAAAAAGAAAGTAAAAAGCCGGTATCCACCGCAATATACGGGTTCAATGTACAAAGAATAAATGCAACAAAACCCAACGAATTGACAGAATCAGCTTTACGGTAGAAAACATTTCCTACAAGAAGCAAAATCATCATAATTCCCGATCTGCAAACAGAGGGAGTAAGCCCCGTAAGAATCATAAAGAATACTGTAAACAGAATGGTAATTATTGAATCAATTCTTTTCTTGACACCAAAGCTTTTAAGCAAAGCAAACAAGCCGAGAACCCATATTGAAAGATGCAGTCCCGAAACAGCAAAAATCGGAGCTATTCCTGCTTCTCGGAAGCTTTCAACCCGTTCATCACTCAAGTCCGATTTATCACCTAACAGCATCGCCGTTACAGTAGCACCTGTTTCACCGGGAATATTATCCGATATATTTCCGACAATCAGATTTTTAAAGTTTATGATACTTTTCCTGATACTGTGAGAATTATCTTTTTCTACCCGAATAGCGATATCCTCGGAATTGTAACAATAAGCACCAAGGAACACGCCTTTAGAATAATAATATAGTTTGACTTCCCGACTTTCGGAAGAAATTTCATAAACATTTACATTTAATGAAACCGTATCAAAAACTTCAGCATCTATCTCATTAGGCAAAGATAATCTGATTTTTGAATTAACAGGCTTTCCGTCAATTTCTTTAAGATCTAGAATGTAATAATAACGGTAATTAGAATATGTAGGATTGTCCGTAATCTTACCGCTTATGTGTGCTGTTTTATCGATATACGGCTCTACTGCTTTAACATCTGATGCTGCAGCATAGTATATCAGTCCCGAAAATAATATTGCACCCGCAATATATAACGGTACCAGGCGCTCTCGGATTCTTCTGAACAACAGAGCAATTAAAGAAGCAAACACTCCTGCGCACAAGAATATCGGAGCAAATTTTTCGCTGACAAAAATTATCAGAAACAGTGTCAGCAGAACGGTAATTCCTATAGCCGCAAATGGTCTGTACTTAAGATTCATCTTTCAAAAAGCGGTAATTTTTCAAGGAAGATGATGTCATCTCTGTCTGCAGCATCACCTTCAGCAAGAACAGCAGCTTTTGCTACAACATCGACATCAAATTTTTCAACAAGCTTTTCAACGGCAGCAAGTGATTCACCCGTTGAAATAACATCATCAACAACGATAACACGTTTGTTGCGGATGCGTTCACCTTCAGTACCGTCAAGAATAAGTATCTGCTCCGAATCAGTCGTAATTGACCTTACAGTTACAGAAACGGGATTCTGCATATAAAGCTTAGCTTTCTTTCTGACAACAAAGTAAGGTTTACCACTCTGACGTGACATTTCATAAGCAAGTGGTATACTCTTTGCTTCAGGTGTGATTATATAATCAAACTCGGGACATTTTTTAAGTAATTCAGCGGAAGCCGCAACAGTAAGCTCAACATCACCGAAAATTATAAATGCACCGATAGATAAATTCTCATTAATGGGACAAAGCGGAAGTTCTCTTTCAAGACCTGCAATGGTCATTTTATAAACTTCTGACATTTCGTTACCTCCCTATCAGCCTGCAGGCCAGGTAAATTCTCTGCCACCCATAAGGTGGAAATGAAGATGTTTAACAGTCTGCCCTGCACTGTCGCCGCAGTTGTTAACAATTCTGTATCCGTCAGCCAAACCTTCAGCCTCTGCAATCTTAGCGGCTACTTCAAAAATATGAGCAACCACTGCACTGTTCTCGGGAGTAATTTCAGCAGCAGATTTAATATGCTGCTTCGGAACTATAAGAACATGAACAGGAGCCTGAGGCTCGATATCACGGAACGCAAACACAGTTTCATCTTCATAAACTTTTGCTGAAGGAATATCTCCGTTTATAATTTTACAAAACAAACAATCCATAATAATTCTCCTTATTTCACAAGTGAAGATACGATTTCCGTAACAGCAGAAATTGCATCGTTTACTTTTTCAACTTCCTTAGCACCAGCCATCGCAAAATCAGGCTTTCCGCCACCGTTTCCGCCTGCTTTCTGTGCAACGGCACGAACAACGTCACCAGCTTTAACACCCTTTGCAACAGCAGACTTACCGCAGGATGCAGCAAAATTAAGCGAGCCCTTTTCTTTGTTTACAGCTGCAAGGACACAAACAATATCGTCGCCCATTGCCTTAGCCTTATCAGAAAGCTGACGAAGCTCATCAACGGTTACCTCTCCTGCAACAGCAGAGATTACGCGAAGACCATTAACTTCTGTAACATTGTCAAATAAGCTGCCTGAACGAAGATTGGTAAGCTCTGATGTAAGAGAATCAATCTCTCTTTCCTTCTCCTTAAGCTCTGCAGCAACCGCTACAGCCTTCTTTTCAAGGTCGGCAGGGTTTGCAACCTTCAAAGCTTTAGCTGCACCTATAATCGCGTTATTGAGAGAATCGATGTAGCTGAGCACACCTTCACCCGTAACGCCTTCAATTCTTCGAACACCTGCAGCAACTGAAGACTCAGAAACAATCTTGAACAAGCCGAGGTTACCCGTGTTAGAAACATGAGTACCGCCACAAAGTTCAGTTGAAAAATCACCTGTTTTAACAACACGAACAACATCACCGTATTTCTCACCGAAGAGAGCCATGGCGCCTGATTTTTTAGCTTCTTCAATAGGCATTTCCGTCATTGTAACCGGAGCTGCTGAAAGTATAATTTCATTAACCTTTTTCTCAACAGCCACAATTTCTTCTGCAGTCATAGCCGAGAAATGTGAGAAGTCAAATCTTACAGCATTTTCATTTACAAGCTGACCTGCCTGCTCAACATGAGAGCCGAGAGCTTCTCTGAGTGCTGCCTGAAGGATATGAGCAGCAGTATGATTTCTTGCGATAGCTCCCCTTCTCTTTGCATCTACAATAGTATTTACACAATCACCAAGCTTAAGTTCAGAACCTTCAACAACCTTACCGTAATGAAGGAATACACCATCAAAGTCGGATCG
>JAZSID010000130.1:0-7221 GCA_045533625.1 Acutalibacteraceae bacterium
TTATTGACTTTTTCAGATTCGGGACTATAATTTTCTTGAGGTGATATTTATGCAGGATGTTTTTTGTCCGATTAAATTAACGGGTGTTGCCGCTTCAATTTGTGCCGCACTCGGTTTAGAAAAGCCTGAAAGTGCAGACGAGCCTGTCGAGGTTTTGAAAAAACTTACCGAAGGTAAAGACATTGACAGGATTTTTATGTACAATCCCGATGCGGTTGCACTCTGGGTTTTTGAAAAATATACGGAACTTTTTACTCGAGTGATGCTTAATTCTGATATAACTCTTCCGTTGCAGACGGTTATGCCGAGTGTAACTCCTGTCTGCTTTGCAACAATGTATACGGGTGCAGATCCTGAAGTTCACGGCATTCAGTCATATACAAAGCCTGTGGTTAAAACCGACACGGTGTTCGATGTGCTTATCCGCAACGGAAAGAAGCCTTGCATCGTTTCAACGGGTAACGACAGCATGTCGAAAATTTTCCTTGAAAGGGAGATGGATTATTTTATCGTCGAAACTCCCGATGAAGCGAACGAAAAGGCACTTGAACTTATCAAGGAGGATAAGTATGATTTAATCTGTGTTTACAACGGAAATTACGACGGAAGAATGCATCGCGTCGGTCCCGAAGGTGAAGAGGCGATTGATGCGCTTAAACACAACATAAAAGCTTACGAAACATTTGCAAAGGCAATCCGAGAAAATTGGGTAAACCACAAGACACTTCTTGGTTTTGCCCCTGACCACGGATGCCACGAAATAGACGGTGGCGCAGGAAGCCACGGACTGATGATGCCCGAGGATATGAACATAATACATTTTTACAAGGTGATTTAATCGTAGAAATTTATACACTGATAAACAGCAGAGATCTCCTCTGCTGTTTTGTTCAATAAATTCGGGTTTGACGGGGTCTTTTATTTCGCACAATCTATCTCTTTGTGCGTAGGGACAGGCCTCCCGGACTGTCCGTAGATTCTGCTGCATATCGGACGGTCGAGGACGCCCGTCCCTACTCGTTCTACTATAGTCGGTGCTATAATTTCAGCGTCGCAGACCCTTAATGTTTGCGATGCAAACACATCATTAGTGAAGCGACATCATTCATCATATCCGCATCGCGGATATATCATTGCAAAGGCATCGCCTTTGCTCTACAAACCCGAATTTGTTGTTCTTCTCTCGGCGGAAATGGTAAATACGGTAACAATGCAAAAAATCTTTCAATATTTATTTACTATTCCTATCACAAATGTTATTATTTACATATACTGATAATAACATAAAGGGGGATTACTATGCAGATGGTGCTTCTGACTGCGCTGGGTGTCGGCGGTGCGACGATAATCGGCGCTATAATCGGATTCATATTTAAAAACATTTCACATAAGTTCAGCGATATCGTGCTTTCTTTCGCGGCAGGTGTTATGCTTGCGGCGGCTGTGCTTGGACTTGTTGTGCCGTCACTTGAATACGGCGGTAAATTCGCAATATTAATAACTGTAGCGGGAATTTTTGTGGGTGCGCTGTGCCTTAATTTAATCGACAAACTTGTTCCGCACCTGCATAAACTTGCAGGCGGTGACCCCGAAGACCATACAACAAATGCCAAACGTGACAAGGTGCTTCTGTTTGTAATGGCAATCGCGATTCATAACCTTCCAGAAGGAATTGCTGCAGGTGTCGGCTTTGGTTCGGGAAACACGGGTGAGGCTCTCCTCATCGCAGGCGGTATTGCTTTGCAGAACGTTCCCGAAGGTATGGTTATCATCGGTCCGATGATTTCTGCAGGAATATCACCGAAAAGAACTTTGATTTATGCGATGGCGACGGGTCTGGTTGAGGTTGTCGGAACCTTGCTCGGATATTTTGCCGTCAGCGTCGCATCAGCGATTCTGCCGTTTGCCCTCGCTTTTGCAGGCGGTACAATGCTCTACGTTATCAGTGACGAAATGATACCCGAAACCCACGCTCACGGAAGCCAGCGCGGTGCAACATATGCTCTTCTCGTCGGCTTCTGCCTTATGCTGGTTTCCGATTTTTTGCTTGGATAAATAAAGGAGAACAGATGAAAAGGATTTTTCAAATTATAATGCTTTGTATAGTTTCACTTGGATGTCTGTCGTCGTGTACAAATGAGGAAGTGGAAAATATAAAGGAAACAACAAGGGAGAGTGTGACGGTGCAGGAAGCAGTTTACGAAAATATAAGCGCCGAAGAGGCTAAAAAGATAATGGATACACAGACGGGACATGTAATTCTCGACGTTCGCACGCAGGAAGAATACGACGAAAAACATATCCACGGAGCGGTACTCATACCCGATTATGAAATCCGTGAAAAGGCAGAGGAATTCCTGACAGATAAAAACCAACTGCTACTAGTCTATTGCCGTTCGGGACGGAGAAGTAAAAATGCCTCCGAAATCCTCGTTGAGCTTGGTTATACAAACATCAAAGAATTCGGTGGCATAATCGACTGGCCGTATGAAACTGAATAAAAGAAAAAACAGCATTGAGTTTTGCGCTCAATGCTGTTTTTGTATATCAGATTAATTCTGGAACATAAGAAGCAGGAAACCTGCGGCAACTGCTGAGCCGATAACGCCTGCGACGTTTGGTCCCATAGCGTGCATAAGAAGGAAGTTTGTGGGATTGTATTTACGTCCTTCGTTCTGTGCAACACGTGCTGCCATAGGAACAGCTGAAACACCTGCAGCACCGATAAGTGGATTGATTTTGCCCTTTGTTACAACATAGAGCACTTTACCAAGAAGTACACCGCCGACCGTTGAGAAAGCGAATGCCGTAAGACCCAGTGCAACAATACCAAGAGTCTGAAGCTTGAGGAAGTTTTCGCCGTTTGCAGTAGCACCTACGGTTACACCGAGCAGGATAACAACGATGTTGTTCATTGCATTCTGTGCTGCATCGGAAAGTCTGTCAACAACACCGCATTCACGGAAAAGGTTACCGAGCATAAGCATACCGAGAAGCGGCACGACAGACGGAAGAATAAGAGCGATAAGTACGAGAACAACAACGGGGAAAACGATTTTTTCCGTCTTTGAAACCTTGCGAAGCTGAGTCATCTTTACTTCGCGCTCTTTTTTTGTTGTAAGAAGCTTCATAATGGGAGGCTGAATCAGCGGAATAAGAGCCATATATGAATATGCCGCAAGAGCAATCGGAGCAAGAAGATGCGAAGCGAGCTTACCTGTCAGCCAGATAGCTGTCGGGCCGTCTGCACCGCCGATAATTGAGATTGCAGCTGCTTCCTGCGGAGTGAAGCCGAGCAAAATTGCGATGATAAATGCAATATAAATTCCCAACTGTGCTGCTGCGCCGAGTAAAAGGCTGATCGGGTTTGAAAGAAGGGGCCCGAAGTCGGTCATAGCACCTACACCAAGGAAGATGAGGCAGGGGAAAATACTCGATTTAACACCTGCATAGATAATTCTCAGAACGCCTGAATCGTACCAATGACTGCCTGCCTGGGCAGTTGAACCGTCACCGCCGAAAGCCTGAGAAAGAGTAAGGTCATCCATGATTCCCGATCCGGGAAGGTTTGCAAGCAAGATACCGAAAGCAATCGGAACGAGCAACAACGGCTCGAATTTTTTAGCGATGGCAAGATAGAGGAAAACAACAGATACACCAATCATGACACCGTTCTGCCATGTAAGAAGGGCGAAACCTGAAGCGTCCCATAAACCTGCCAGGAGGTTTGTGATAAGTTCCATAGCTTTACCTCCGATTAAATAATGACAAGAACCTGGTCTGTGTCAACTGTTGAGCCCTTTGTTACAAGAACCTGTTTAACAATTCCGTCGCAAGGAGCAACAATATCGTTTTCCATCTTCATAGCTTCAAGCACGATAAGAACTTCACCCGAACGGACACTCTGTCCGTTTGTGACGTTGATTGCAAGGATTGTACCGGGCATCGGAGAAGCAACGGTTGTGCCACTTGCTGACGGAGCAGTTGCAACCTCAGCTGAAGGTGCGGGAGCTGCCGCCTGAGCCGTCGGAGCAGGAGCTGCAACGGGCGCAGAAACTGCGCTTACACCTGTGAGTGCGACTGAACACTCGTCAACTTCAATTTCATATTTTTTGTTGTTTAAAAACACTTCGTATTTCATTTAATCTTCCTCCACAAGTCTGATTGATCTGAAAGCAAGTCTGTTAAGCGGAATTTCAGTTTTGTAGCTTACAAGAGCCATAAGCATTGCTGCTGTTGCTTCATCGACACCGATAAGCTCAAGCTGTCCCTGAGATTCATTGTCGGGAAGTGCAACTCCGACAGTATGCGGTGCGGAAGGTTCGCTGTTTATCGGAGTAATAACAGTTGAAACCTTCGTTGCATTTTTCTTATCAATCAAAGAGAATATAAAAGCAATAAGCTTAATGAAAAGAGCAATTATGGCAAGAATTACAATAACAGTTATGAAACCCACAATAGCAACTAAAAGTGCTTTGGGAATATCCATAGCATCATAAGAACCGTAAATATCGGTGAAAATGCCGAGGAAATGAGGATTGAATTTCATCAATATGCCTCCTTATTTTTGTGAACATTGTCTTAAAAAAGCAGCCTGTTTCTGCCGCAACAAAAACAGGCTGCCAACTGAATTATTTGTCTTCTTTATTCTTTTTCTCAGGAATGTTGTTAAGAGCATTAACAACAAGAACGATGAGAGCAGTTACGACGAAGATACCGAGCATGCCTTTACCCATATAGGGAAGTGCATTGAGGAATGCATTAAAATCAATTGTAAACATTATAACTACCTCCCTGATTATCTGAAGAATGTAAGGATAAGACCGCCTGCGATAACTGAAGCAATCTGTCCTGAAACGTTAACGCCGATTGAGTGCATGAGAAGGAAGTTCTGGTTGTCTTCCTCAAGACCCATTTTATGAACAACACGTGCTGACATCGGGAATGCTGAAATACCTGCAGCACCGATCATCGGGTTGATCTTCTTCTTTGAGAAGATGTTCATAATCTTTGCAAGCATAACACCTGCGAATGTGTCGAAGATGAATGCGAAAAGACCGAGACCGATGATGAGCAATGTATCAACTGTAAGGAACTCTTCAGCTCTCATACGAGCGGCGATTGTGATACCGAGGAAAATTGTAACAAGGTTTGCAAGAACCTTCTGAGCTGTTTCTGAAAGTGAGTTGAGAACACCGCACTCACGGATAAGGTTACCGAACATAAGGAAACCGATAAGTGCAACAGCATCAGGAGCAACAAGACCTACAATAATTGTAACAACGATGGGGAAAAGAATCTTTGTAAGCTTTGAAGGAGCCTTGCCTGCTGTGTTATCCATACGGATAAGGCGCTCTTTCTTTGTTGTGCAAAGCTTGATGATCGGCGGCTGTACAAGAGGAACAAGGGCCATGTAAGAATAAGCCGCAACCATGATAGCACCGATGTACTTTGAACCGAGCTCCATTGAAACTGCGATAGCTGTCGGACCGTCAGCAGCACCGATGATACCGATTGAAGCTGCGTCCTTGATGTCGAAGCCGAGGAGTGATGCAAGGCAGAGTGTAAAGAAGATACCGAACTGTGCCGCTGCACCGAAAAGCATAAGCTTCGGATTGGTAAGAAGGGGAGTAAAGTCGATCATTGCGCCGATACCGATGAAAAGGATGAGAGGCATCAATTCGCCGAACTCGTTGTCGATACCGACTCTGAACATAACGTCAATGATGTGCTTTGCGCCTGAATTGGGAAGGTTGATAAGAATTGCACCGAATCCCATCGGGAGAAGGAGAGAGGGTTCCATTTCCTTTTTGATAGCAAGGAAAATGAGAACTGCACCGATAATCCACATCGCTACCTGCGGAAATGTGACGGTGGCAAAATTTTCAATTAAAACACCCATTAATCACACCTCCGACTCAGATAACAAGAAGAACGTCATCAGTGTTAACTGTTGCACCCTTTGATGTGACAATCTGCTTAACAACACCGTCGCAAGGAGCTGTGATGTCGTTTTCCATCTTCATAGCTTCGAGGATGATAAGAACGTCGCCTGCCTTAACTGCCTGACCTGCTGAAACGTTGATGTTAACGATTGAGCCGGGCATCGGAGCAACAACCTGTGTGCCTGATGCTGAAACTGCCTGCGGTGCTGCGGGAGCTGCTGCAGGAGCCGGAGCAACTGCAGGTGCAGGTGCTGCAACAGGTGCGGGAGCATAAACTGCATCAGAAACGTTTGTAACAACTGCTTCTGTTTCGTTTACTTCAACTTCGTAATTTTTACCGTTTAATGTTACTACGTATTTCATTTTATTTGTCCTCCGTCAGAGTGATTGATTTAAACTGAAGTCTGTTAAGCGGAATGCCACTCTTGTCTGAAACGATAGCCATGATAACAGCGGCTGTCTTTTCGTCTGTGCCGATGAGCTCAAGGTCGCCTGAAGAAGCGGCAGGGCCTGCAGGCTGAACAGCAGGTTTTGCTGCAGGAACAGCAGAAGCACTCTTCGGCTCTTCAACTGTTTTCTTTGAATTGATTGCTTTTGTGATGTAAACATAGATGATAAGAAGCACAGCAACAACAGCAACAACGATTGCAGGGAACGGAGGAGTTGCGATTTTAGCAAGAATTTCTGAAAAATTCATATCTTTTCCTCCTTAGATTTCTCTGATTGTGTATTTAAATGTGTTTCTTTCAAGTTCGTCACGCTTTTCGAAGAAAGCTTCTGCCTGCATCGGGAATGCGATGTATGAAAGAACGTCTTCGTCACTCTTTGCCTTGCTTCCGAGTTCAGCCTTTGTAGCTTCAAAAGCAGGAGCAAGTGTGTCAGCAAATCTGCCTTCAATCGGCTTCTCGTCGCCAAGAACCTGTGCGATAAGCTCAGCGCTGATTTCTGCAGGAGCCTTACCGTATTCACCCTTGAGGTAGCTACGCACGTCCTTAGAAACATTCTTGTACTTGCCGAAAAGAACGTTCTGAGTTGCCTGAACGCCAACCATCTGGCTCATCGGAGTAACAAGCGGCGGATAACCCATATCCTTACGTACTCTCGGAACTTCCTGAAGAACTTCTTCAAACTTGTCCATCTTGTTCTGTGCTGTAAGCTGAGCAACAAGGTTTGAAAGCATACCGCCCGGAACCTGATAGCCGAGAGCGTCAGTATCAGTTGCAAGAACAACGGGGTTGAGAAGACCTGATTCAAGAGCCTTTGCACGTACAGGCTT
>JAZSID010000022.1:0-39036 GCA_045533625.1 Acutalibacteraceae bacterium
GCCACTCTTTGTCTTGACTGTAAGTGTTGAGCCTGTACCAAGATAACGTGATGTTGTCATATTGTATTCGAGTGTTACATTTTCATAATCTGCGTATGTGCTCTGGAACTTTGCCTTTGTAAGGCTCGGCTGCAAGCCTACGATGTAATTTACTCCACCCTGCTTAACAACAGATGCACCGCCTATTACTTCAAAGCGTTCCGTTTGTGCAGGAATAAGTGAGTCAATATAGCCCTGAAGAGTTGCTGTCATCTCGTCAACCTGAGCCTGCTTGTCAATAGTAAGGTTCATGTTCGGAGATACGTTTTCCTCTCTGTAAGCTGTAATAAGGGACATTACCTCATTAAAGTTTGTATATACATTAGTATAAATCTCTGAGGTTGAATTGTCAAGTAAATCCAGGATTTTTTGAAGTTCTGTGTAATCTGCCAATTTTAACTTCAATTCATTGGTAAGATTAACTATATTATTCGCAAAAAGAATTACTCGATCCTGCTCTGTAATGTCGAGATCATATACAACCTTGTCGATTTCCGCCTGAAGAAGTGCTACAGAGTCATCTGTATACCAGCCCGTTGCGATTTTTTCATTCGCCGCGGTGATTGCTTCGGTAACTGCTGTGTAGTCAGCAGGCTTGAGTTCAAGTGCTTGTGTTTTAGCCCTGACCGCTGTTTCAAAGTCGTCTATAATTTTCTGATGTCTGATATCAAGATCTTCGATTCCAACAAGTGCAAAATCGATTTCATCCTCAAGAGCATCAACACTTGCTTCTGTATAGATTCCCTTATCAATTTCAGTGCGTGCAGTTTCGATTGCATCCGCAAGTCCTGAATAATCGGGCTTCTTGTATTTCAGGATACTGTCAGACGACAAATAGATATTCTCTTCTATTGCATAAACTTCGTCCTGCCTGTCGATCGTTATTGTGTAATCAATCGAATCAAGCACTTCACGAAGCTCTGCAACACTTTCGTCAGTATAAATCCCCTTTGCAATCTCACTCTCTGCATACTCAACAGCAAGATGAACCATTGTGTAGTCCGCAAGCTTCATCGCAAGTTTTCCCGTTGCCTCAGCAATTGCCTGTGCATAAGCATTGACTTCGTCCTGCTTTGTGATATCAAGATCATATACTACCTTGTCGATTTCCGCCTGAAGGAGTGCTACTGAGTCTTCTGTGTACCAGCCTGTTGCGATTTTTTCGTTCGCCGCGGTAATTGCATCGGTAACCGCTGTGTAGTCAGCAGGCTTCTTTTCGAGCGATGCTGTCAAGTCTTTGATGCTGTTAACAAGCATATTAACGTAAGCCTGATCATAAAGAGTCTGATTCGAATTACTGATATCATTCTTCGCTATTCTGACCGGGGTGAGAAGTGCATTGACGGTTTCATCTGTGTAGATACCCTTTGCAATTTCAGCCTCTGCGGCACTGATTGCCGCCTTGAGCTCCTCAAGTTCAGGAGGTTTACGTTCAAGATTACCGATTGCATCGTAAATCATTGTTGCATAAACTTCAACCTGAGCCTGTTTGTCTGCTGTAAGTGTGTAATCTACAGAATCAAGTACCTCCTGAAGAGCAGCAACGCTTTCGTCTGTGTAAAGACCGCTTGCAATCTCCGTATTCGCCACCTGAACAGCAGCATTTACTGAAGTATAATCAGCAGCTTTAAACTTGAGGTTATTAACTGCATTGTTGATTGAAGTTACATATCTGTCAACCGTAGCCTGCTTATCTGCAGTGTATGTGCGGTTGATATTTTTAATTGTTGCGTTAAGTGTTGCAACCGAAAGTGTCGTATAAATCGACAGGTCTGACGGAACTCTTGCAAGTGCTTCATCAACCTGAGTGTAATCAGCAGGGCCTACCTGAAGGGCTGTGATTGCACTTGAAACAGCGGTAACATAACCGTCTACGGTTTTCTGATATCTGATATCAAGAGTTGTATCAACCGATGCAACTACTGTTTCAAGGTTTGAGATTGTTTCCGCTGTATAATACGGATGGCCGTTATGTGCAGCTTCAAACTCATTGTTTAGATTAATCTTTTCCTGTGCGAGTGCAAGCTGTTTGTTTACCTGAGTGTAATCAGCAGGAAGATATTCAAGAGCTTCAATTGCATCGTTAATGGAAACAACATACGCATCAACCTCAGCCTGCTGACTGATTGGTCTGTTGAAAACAACAGAAGTGTAAGCCTGCGTAAGTCTGTCAAGACTTGCTTCGGTGTAAAGAGCTGAGCCTGATGTAACAATTGCGTAGGCTTCATCGTAAACAGTTCTTACCTCAGTATAATCTGCCGTATTTTCAACAAGAGAACTGAGCGCGTTGGTAATTGCCGTTGCGTAACTGTTAACGGTTGCCTGCTGAGTGAAATCAAGACCGTACACAACTGCATTAACTGCATTTGTTACAGTTGACCAGTTAGAATAGAACTTTTCAACTGTGAATCCGTATGTATCCGCATATGTATCTCTGATAAGATTTTCTCGCTCACTCACGAGAGCGATCGCATCTTCAACGACGGTATAATCTGCAGCATTTTTGTTAAGGCTGTCGATTGCTGACTGAAGAGCAGAAACAGCTCTGTTGATATCGTTCTGATATCTGATATCAAGGTTAAGCTTTGATTCAAGGTTTGCAACAGCCGTATCAACCGCCGACATATCTTCATACTGGCTTCTGTCGATATTGTTTGCAGTGGCAATCAACTGCAATGCAGCCGAAGTATCTGCAGGTTTATAGCTGAGGTTTGCAAGCTTTTCATTAAGAACAACCGTTGCAGCATCAATCTGTGCCTGATAGGATAAATCTCTGCTGTCAAGTGCAACAAGAGCATTGTAAGCCGCCGTAAGGTCTGCCGCACAATCTTCAATAAGCTGTGTGAGGTTTACCGCCTTATATGCAGTCTTCGCTTTTGCTGATTCGGTATAATTTGCTGACTTGAGCGAAAGCTGATTAATAGCTCTTTCAAGCTGAAGGACATAGCCGTTTACCGTTGCCTGCTCACTTATGAGGAGAGGATCGGCAACAATGTATCCGTCAAGCTCATCGTATATACAGCCGACTTTTGTAAGTGTCTGAACAAGATTGTTCCAGTTGTTATACGCCTCTGAAGCAGGCATACCGTAGTTAGCAACGGAACGGGACATAATTGTATTAATTGTTTTAAGGTGAGCATTGAATTCTGAGTAATCTGCAGTTGCTTCTTCAAGAGAGTTAAGTGCTGCAATAAGATCTGCCGTTACTTTGTCAAGTGCAGGCTGATAGATTGCACTGTAATTATCCACATAAGCATCAAGGATATTCTGCACCTTAGCCCATGAAGCCAAAGTATAGAAATTTTTATCCTTTGCAATTGCCTGATCGTGATATGCGGAAGCAACTGAATAGTCAGCCTTTCTCATTTCAAGAGCATTGTAAGCGGCAACAACTGCATTGTATGTGGTGTTAATTTCATCCTGAGTTGCGTTAGGTTTTTTGAGGCAGGAAAGAGCTGACTTGTATGCATTAAGGAAAGCTTCCCAACCTGATGCATAGTACCATTCCTGCGGATTGTAGCCCTTAAAATCTTCTAAAGGAACATCAGTTGTCATAACAGTGGGGTCAGTACCCTGAATCTGCTCGATAAAGGTACGTAATGCACCCTTATCCGTCGTGATGATTCGCAAGCTGTGTGAATGGCCGATAAAAACTTCGTTCCAATCTGCAGCTGTCTGATATTTATTTGTGAAGGTGTAATCATATGTTCCGACTGCACTGCTCGGGCCTGAACCCGTAAAATACTGGATAAACGTTGCGCCGGGACCGGTAATTGATCCGCTGTAGCCTGTAAGGCCAATTTCTTCTGCTGCAAAGGTATTGTTTGTCAGTGTGCTGTCGTCACTTTCATCATCATATGTATTAACTACATTGTAGCTGACAAAATAATTGCGAAGTGAAACCGTAACTCTTTCGTTTGAATTTGACGCTTCATCAAGGTTTGCTGTTACAACTCGGAGATTAAGGTCCGAAAGTGTTGAATGAATACTACGGTCAAAATAAACGTATGAAATTGGTCTGTTGTCGTCAGCGTGGTATGCAATGTTATAGTCACGCGATGCGCTGTGTCCGTCTGACGTGTGCATCATACCGTAAGCAGTTGTCCAACCGGGTGATGAATTTGTGCTTTCAAAGTTAACACTACCCTCGCCCGCACCGTTGTTATAGAGTGTACCGTAAGTATTTGCACCGAGTACATATGAAGCGACATATGAACGGTTTTTGGTACTCTGACCGATCCAGAAATCTTCGTACGTTCTCTTTGTGGAATATTCACCTGCAGGTGAAATAATTGCATCAACGTATGAAACGCCGTAAGAATTGTATGTTCTTGTATAATTTTTGCCTGTTACGGCATTGTAGTCCGTATATGTATAAGTAATTGTAAAAATAAGTGTTGTGCCGACTGTTGCAGTACCGCCCGTCACACTCCATACATATGTACCGTTCGTATAAGAATAGTTGCTGAGAGTTACGGTAGTATTACTGCACGAAATTGTCGGAGCCAAAGGAAGCTCTACACCCGGTGTAAAGGCAATCTGCGTTGCGACGGGAGTTTCACCCGCATAAGCGACTGACGGGAAGGATGTATTCAATTCCGGCATACCTGACGGAGTTGCCTTGACGATAACCGAATTGCTTCCCGAAGGCTGCTTCATAGAATAACGTTCAAACGCAACACGCGTTACATCAGTTACGTACACCGAAGCCACCGGTCTTTTAAGAACCAGTGAAGCATCCGTTGCTCTCGGTTCAGCTGCCGAAGCTGACATTCCGAGCGTTATCGGTAAGGATGAAAGAATGAGGGTTATTGCAATCAATAAGCTTATAACCTTTCTGCATGATTTCATTTTTAACACCACCAAACAAATTTAGGCATATGTACCCTACGATACAATTACACATAATTATTCTATCACATCATCCTTTGCAAGTCAACAAACAACAGCCTTTTACACAAACAATTAGTGTTATACAAACAAACATTTATGTTTGCAAAAAGAAAACAGGCGGTACTCACGTACCGCCTGAATATGTTTAATTATACTTCTGCTGCTGCCAAAGCTACAGGAATCAAATCTCTGAACGGTTTTTCTTTACCTATGTACTGTTCAGGAGCCTGGTTGATTGTTGTCTTGTAAAGACCTGCACTTTCAACTTCCTTAGCGTCTGCAACACTGATTGAACCGCTGAAGTCGATGTCGCCTGCATAACCGATATAGTGGTTATAACCCTTAACGCGAAGCATTGAAGCCGCATAAGCTCTCATGATAACTGCGTCCTGACCGTCAACGTAACAGTCACCGCTGACGTCACCGAATCTGATCATTGTGTACTCTGTATCAACAGTGTATTCACCGTCACCGTCCGGGTCAGATGCGATCTGAATCTTAGAGCCTGTACCGTAACCTGCCTCTGTCGGCTGGATGAGCATTGTGTCACCTGCTGTCGGTGCGCCGAAATACATTGAGAAGTAGAAGTAGAAGTCATCGCCCCACATTTCTCTTTCCATTGCATTGTAGAAGTCTTCAGCGAAACCGAAGATATATTTGAACTCATTATCACTGAACTGTGAGTACGGATCATAGAACTCAATTACGGGGATAGGCTGAAGATTGTCGATAGCATCACGGAGTGCGTTAGCTTTATTATCAACATAAATCTGGCCGTCGATATCCCACTTGATTTCGCTGTTGAAAATCAATGCATCTACGAATGCATCAACAACAGCCTGAACTGACTCATCTGTGAAGAGTGTTGAGTCACCAAGGTCATCAATTCGGTCGAGTTGGAACTGAAGTTCATCATAGTTAGCATCGCCCTTGTTAGGCTTAAGTCCTGAAACTGCGTCACGCAGCTGAGCACGAGCCATGTTTACCTTTGACTGCGGATAGTCACCCAATGTACCGTTTCTCTCGTAAACTGCATATTCATCCATAACTGCTGTTGCGAAAGCAATTGCCTTTTCGTATTCATCCCATGAACGGTTTGTATAGAGCTGGTTGCCTTCTGCATCATTCTTAGAATAGTTTGCAGCGAGTGCCTTCTGGTAAATCTTGTTGAGCTGATAGTTATTAGCCGTTGTCGGATAATAGTCGAGAACGTCCTGCTTTGTGTAGTAGAGTGCATAGTATGCATATGTGATGTCCGCACGTGCCGGAGCCTCTACCTCAGGATTGTTTTCAGACTCGTTATACTGATTGATTATGCCTTCAGCACGGTCAAGTGCGTCTTCATAATCTTTGAATGCCCAGATTTCATAGTCAACGTCTGTAAAGTATTCATAATCAGCTTCGTAATACTTAATTCCTTCGTTATCAGGAAGCTTATACTCATTGTAAAGATCAGTGAGCTGCTTGATTGTGTAAGATGTACCCGGAGGGCAATTATCTTCATAATGAATCTTCATGAAATCAAACTGATCAAGATCGATGATACCGATAAGCGTTGCAAGAATATCAAGTGACTCACCTGCGAGTGTGCCGGGGCCTGTGATATTAGTGATATACTGGAGAAGCATACGAGCTGTTCTCTGAAGGCCTGTGCCGTTAAGAGCAGCGTTGCTGTTATATCTTGCAGGATATGAAGCACCTGTATCAGTTGTATTTCTTTCAATGAGGAGTTCATCAAGAGTTGTGTATGCATAAGGAACGATAAGGTCAAGCTGGAAAGCGTTGTTGTTAAGCTTATCTGCAGAATCCTTTTCGTGAGGAAGACGGAAAAGACCGTTAAGAACACGGGCGATAAGGTTAACAAGTGCCTGGCTGAGAGGCTTGTTAAGCTCTGAATCACTTCTTCTACCAATGATGCTGAGAAGACCGTTGATATCGAAGTTAAGAACGCTGCCGATAATGCTGTCAACGAAAAGGTTTTCCATACCGTACTGGCTGTCTTCAACACCGTAGAAGATGTTTGTAAGCGGAAGAACCTGACCAACTGTCATATAAAGCTTATACCACGGGCTGGTCATATTAGCCTCTGTCTTGTGAGCTGGTGTCGGATAGAGATTAAAGAGAACTGCATACTTACCGAGAAGCTGATCAAAGACGCCGTTCAACAACTCGTCGAATGTCGGAGTAAGATTGTTGAGGAGAGCCTGATAAGAAGGCTCAGTATCACCGGGAATGTAACCGAACTGACCAACGATGTAGTATCTGAGAACTGCTGCTGCAACGTCAAGACACTGCATTGAGTCAGGAATGAGCTCGCCGCGTTCGATCATAGCTTCGAAGTCAACAGAAGGAATAACTTCAGCTGCAAGGTTAACGAGCGTATATGTTGCAAGTTCCTTGATTGAGTTACAGTTGTGCGGGAAATAGAAACCGTCAACAAATGCTTCAAGAATCATCTGAACTGCGAATGCAAATACCTGCTCGTCGTTCATCTGCTCAAGAGCAGCTGTATCTTCTTCAGAAAGAACCGGGAAGTCTGAAATAAGAGACGGGAGCATCGGAAGAACACCCTTGAGGAGGTCACCGAGCTGATTCATAAGGTCAGGAGCAACTGTAAGGTATCTACCGCCGACATCGTCGTCCTGAAGGTAAACGTAGCTTGTGATACCTTCCTTAAGAACATACTCAAGACCATAGTTGATCTTGTCAAGGTTACTCGGAGCTGCCGGATTCGGACAACCTACCATTGTAAGGAATGCTTCCATAACTTCAGCAGCTGATGCATCCTCAGGAAGACCAACTGTTTCATATGTAACGAAGAGGTTGATAACCATATCAACGTATGTCATTTCCTCTGCTGTCGGGTCATCAACAGGGATTTCAAGAAGTTCGATAAGGAGCTCACCTGCGAAAGGAATAACGATATCATCAATAAGAGCTAAGAATATGTTCTTGGTGAAATCGTAGATTGATGCCTTTGTGATATCAACTTCGTCATGAGTAAGTGACGGACAAAGCTGAACAAGACCCATCATATCCTTAAGAGTACCGTCCGGGTTTGTTTCAAGACCGATAAAGTCTGCAACAACGTTCTCACCTGTTTCTGCATCTGCAAGAAGGTCACAGATGAACTTGATTGCACGGTTAGCAAGGAAATCGTTGACGATACCGTCAAGGTTTGAGGTTGCCTTGTTGTAGTTTTCCTCAGGCAATTCGGGATCTATAAGAAGATTATAGATAGTATATGTAAGGAAACCGTGAAGGTCATCAAGCATCGGGATCATTTCGCCAAGGTCAACAAAGTTACCGATAAGTCCGAGGTCAAGGTCGTTACCGATGAGCTTATAAAGCGGGTCGGAGTTTACGCTGACGAACTCAAGGAACTTGCCGAAGAACTCGAGGTCGCTCATAGATGTCGAACGACGACGGAAGTTTCCGTTCTCAGGGATAGACCAGTCACATTCCTCAATATCACCGAGGTTAAGGATGGTAGCAATACCATAGAGTGCACTTGATGTGATATTGTTAACTGAGTCAAAAAGAGAGTCAAGTGAGTAAATTTGGATATCAATACCTAAAAGTGATTCATTAACATCCAAGCCTGAAAAGACCTCGTCATCGAGGTAGTCAAGCATAGCAGAAGCACACTGGTCGTTTGAGAAGTACGGGGCATTGTTAGTGTCATACCCTGTAGGTCTTTCGTAGTTTGTTTTGTACGCGCTTGCACCAACTGTCAACACTGAAAGCATCATAAGCATTGAGAGCAATACGCACAATAGTCTTTTAGATTGTTTCATCTAAAAACACCTCCAATAATTTGCCAAGTATCTCAGGAAGTGGACCAGTGAGACCCGATAGCTCACATAAAGCCCCACTAATACACTTTGGCTTATACTAATATTATCAAATAAAAAACAATTTGTAAATAGATTTTTACCAAAAAAGGTATGAAATTTCATATTAATTTAAGAGACGTTTAAGCATTTTGACCGAATTTTCAATCGCGTTTTTGGGTACAGAGGCAGATGAAACAAATATCCTCACTGAATTTTGTGAAAGTTGTTCAAGTGATTTCACAACGACTCCGTTTCGTCTGAATTTTTCTTTCAGCAAAAAAGCATTTTCTTTATTCAGCACATCAAAAAATACTACAAACCCTGACTCGCTGACGAATATCCTCTCAGGACACAGTTCTCTTTCAATCGCGCTTTTCATAAGCGCAGTCTTATGCTCATAAAGCTTCTTTGATTTTCTGATTTGAGTAACCAACCGTTGATCCTTGATATATCTTGCAAGTGCGATTTGCTCAGTTTTTGATGCTGTCTGATTATAAACACTGCCTTTCTGACGGTAAGCATAAGCAAGATGCTTAGGTAAAACCATAAAACTGATACGGATAGACGGCAGAAGCAGTTTTGACATTGTGCCGATGTAAGCAACCCGTTCGCCGCCATCAAGTCCCTGCATTGATGAAACTGGTCTTGAAAAATAGCAGAATTCGCTGTCAAAATCGTCTTCAATGATAATACTGTTATATTTTCGTGCAAAATTAAGCAGTTTGATTCGTTCAGAAATGTTCATAACCTCGCCGAGATCGCCGTAGTGTGACGGCGAAACATAAACGAAGTCCACATTATTACCAATATAATTTTCTTTCCCGTTAATTACGTCAAAACCATAATCTTCAAAAACTGCCCTACCCTGCAAAAATGATTTTCCCTCAAAAACTACCGTTCCGGAACCTTTGCTTAATGAACACAAAAGCTGGATAAGGTTCTGCACACTCGCACCGATTACAATTTGAGAGGGCGTACAGAGCACTCCTCGTTGACGAGTTGCGTATTCACTTAAAGCCTCACGAAGGTCATATTCGCCCTGAGGGTCGCCGTAGCTTAAAAGTCTTTCCTCGCAACGAAGAGCATTTTTTACATACTTCTGCCAAAGCTTGAAATCAAAACACTCAATATCTACTGTTGAGCCTGAAAAATCAAATTCTGTGGGAATTGAAATTTCTTTTTCATCTTCAATGTCAGTAATCTTTTCAGATTGTGTAAAATCAGAAATTTCAGCAACGTAAAATCCGCTTTGACTTTTAGGATAGACATATCCTTCTGCCGCAAGCTGCATATAAGCACTTTCTACCGTCATCTTACTTATGCCGAATTCCAACGAGCACTTACGTATAGACGGAAGCTTTTCCCCGTGTGAAAGAGAGCCATCAATTATTCGGTCACGATAATACATATACAATTGTATATATAAAGGCTCCCCTTTGTAATCAGAAAACAAATCTTTCATAAAACTGTCCTTGTTAAAAATATAGTTTTTGTCTATTTTCATAATGACAAAATTCAAGTATAGTATATAACATAATTTCAAAAAATTCAACAGAAATAAGGTGTCAAAAAAATGAAAGACAGCCGTTCACAAACGCGTTTAAAACAAATTATACTTGCAGCTCTCTTCGCTGCAATGACAACCGTTTTAACCTTTTACATAAAAATACCGATGCACAACGGATATCTGCACCTCGGCGATTCTATGATTTACCTTGCAGCAATATTCCTTCCCACCCCTTTGGCAATGATAAGTGCCGGTATCGGCGGTATGCTTGCCGATGCAATCGGCGGATATACGATGTATATGTTACCGACATTTATTATCAAAGCATTGCTTGTTCTGCCTTTCAGCAACAAATGTTACAAGCTGCTTACAAAAAGAAATATCCTCGCTTTGGTTGTTGCATCATTGATTACAACTTTTGGATATTATATAGCAGAAGTTGTTCTGGTTTCCCTTTCCGCAACAAACGGGTTCAGCCATTTTTGCGAATACATGTTTTCTTCGGTAGCCTGGGCATCTGCACTTTACTGTATTCCCGGAAATATAATGCAAGCTGTCGGAAGTGCGGTTGTTTTCGTTTTTCTCGCAGTTGCACTTGACAAAATAAAAATCAAGGATAGAATATAGTTTGACTATATAATAACGGAGAAACAACTATGGCTGATATTATTTACACTTATGCCGGAAGTGCATATATGAACATAACAAACAAATGCCCCTGTCGTTGCATTTTCTGCATCAGGAGCAACGGTGACGGACTCGGTTCGGCTGAATCACTCTGGCTGAAGGGTGATCCGACTATTGAGGAAATCAAGGCGGAAATTGATAATTTTGATTTTTCACAGTATAACGAGGTTGTTTTCTGCGGTTACGGCGAACCGACGCAGGCACTTGATAATCTTATCGAGGCTGCAAAGTATCTTAAGGAAAAACATTCTTTAAAAATCCGCCTGAATTCAAACGGACTGAGCGACCTTATCAACGGCAAACCCACAGCACATCTTTTTGAAGGAATTGTTGACAGCATTTCAATAAGCCTCAATGCACCTGACAGCGCAACATACCAGAAGGTTACGCGTTCAAAGTTCGGTGCAGATTCCTACCCTGCTCTTCTCAAGTTTGCAGAGGATTGCAAGAAGTATATCCCGAGTGTTAAGTTCACGGTTGTTGACGTTATCACGGAAGATGAAATTGAGAAATGCAGAAAGATTGCAGACGAAATGGGAATTCCGTTAAGAGTAAGAGAGTGGATTAAATAAGTTAACAGAAAAAAGCCATTGCAGATAACCCGTCTGCAATGGCTTTTAATATTAATAGTATATAAACTTTACATAAAATAAACTAATCAGAATTTTGTCAACGTACCTGCATCGTACTCAAACGGTACGAATCCTGCTTCGAGGGCAGGGCTGTTCTCGGCAAGAGTGAAATCTCTGTTTTCAGCATCCTTGAAAAGCGGGTCAGCATAAACCGCATTGTTGTAATAACCCTGAGCGGTAAGAATAACGAGTGATTTTCTGTCAAAGAGCTTTGTTGTATGTCCCGAATAAACATTTCCGCCTCTCTTGTAGTCCCAATAGAGATTGCTGTCATCAACAAACCAGTCTTTTTCCGTGTCAAACGCATATATTGACGCATCGTCAACAACAAGGATATTATTCGTCAGCGTAAGCGAATTGTGCTCCTCGTGTCTTGTGACAATGAATGCACCTTCACCGCCGAATGCAAAGATATTGTTTCTTACAATGTTATCTCTGCCGTAATGCTGGTGGAACGTTTCGGACGAGCAATCATATACAAGGTTATTTTCAACAAGCATTTCGCTTGAACCTTCGTCAAGGTAGATACCCCATCCGCCATAACCGTAAGCACCTTCATCACAGCCGACATTATAAATAACATTTCCCGAAATTACCGTTTCAGGCTGTATACCAAGGGTGTAGATACCGCCCATATCCGAAAGCCAGCCGTTACCTATATTATAAATGAGGTTGTTGCTGATATTGATTTTATTTGTCGGATGGTCTGCATATCCCCAGTTCCAACCAACAGAAATTCCCGTATACCAGCCGTCGTGAATTTCGTTGTATGTCAGGTCGCAATCATATGCGTGAGTGAGAAGAATACCGATTGCGTTAGTGAAAATTCTGCCGTAGTTGCCGATATGGCAATCGTGGACATTGATATTTTTTGTTGTTGCGGGAATAACGAAATCACCGTGGATGAAGATTGCACTTGCACCGATTCCGTTGAAATAACAGCTTGTTACATCACAATCCTGTGTACCCTTGTCAAACTTAATTGCAGTATATGAAATATTTTCAAAACGGCAATCAGTAAAATTGATACCCTTTGAAGATGCGATATAAATTGCCGCAGGAACTTCAAACGCTGCCTGAGGATGCTCCGAACCGTAGATGACATTGTCGTGTAACGGATGTTCTTCCGGGAACGGATTGCCCGTGAACTGACCGTCAACGTAGTCCCAATCCGTGTTTATGAAATCAATACCCTGAAAAGCAATGTTTTCTGCATTTTCAAAAGTCATAAACTGTTCTGTCTTACCTGCCTGAAGAACGGTGTTTTCAACAGTGTCACCTTCTTCGGGAATGTAATAGAGCTTTTCTTCTGCCCTGTCAAGGTACCATTCACCCGGTTCACAAAGAGCTTCTTTTACATTTTCGAAAACATAGTTATCATCAACTCTTATTATCATCGCTGTGGGTTTAGTTGTTTCAATTCTGCCCGTTGAGGTATCAACCGACTTCATCGGCAGATGCTCGTCGCACCAGAAATGCATAATTTTCACTTCAACATCGCTTGCATTGGCGAAATTGATAACATCCTCTTTATGAGCATAAAATGCAACACAATAAGTGAAGAATCCGGTATCCCATGTTGCAGGAATACCTTCTTCCGTTCTCGGGTCCGCAACCTTGAGAACACCCTCTTTCGGGTAAACGGGACGTGCAAGACGCTTGTCACCCTTGAAAAGAGACTGGAAATAATCGTCATCGGAGTCAATGCTGATATCTTTCACAAAAGCATTGACACCGTTGATTGTGGTTTCACTCCAACCCTTGATTTCCTTTGAGCCTGAGAATGAAACCTTTTCACCCGGATATGAACGGTAAAGAACATTTTCCCTGTCCTCTGCGGTAAATTCCACAGTTTCGTTTATTGTGTATGTACCCTCTCTGAACCATACCGTAACAGAATCATTGCTCGTACTGCTTTTGAGGATTTCCTTTGCTTTTTCAAGTGTTTTAAGAGGAGCTTCAAGCGTACCCGAATTGCTGTCGTCACCGTAAGGCGCAACAACAAGGTCATTTTCACCCATAACAAATTCACCTTCGTCAAATTCAGTCTGCACTCTTTCATATGTTTCGCCGAAAACACCCTCAGGTTTACACCATCCGGGATTCAGCACAGCACCGAACCAAGTAAAAATCGCCATTATAACAGCAATAACCTTCGTCATAAAATCAACCTCGTTTCATTGTATTGAGATTATCATTTTTATTTTAATGTAAAACGGGCATAATTTCAAGTAAAAAAACAATGCTGTGAAGTTTTTACACTTCACAGCATTTAATCACTTTGGTATTTTTACGGTTGCCTTAAACAAGTCGCCGTCGATTGAAATTATAAGTTCGCCGTCATTAAGAACGCAGAGATCCTTTGCAATCGAAAGTCCGAGTCCGTTTCCGTCGCGGTTTCGTGATGCATCGCCTCTTACAAAACGCTCGGTCAACTCCTCAGCACTGATATTAAGAGGCTCGTTTGAAATGTTTTTGATTTCAAAGTATCCGTAGCCGCCCTCAGAATAAACTCTTGCATAAACTCTTGAATTCGGTGCTGAATACTTGCTTACATTTGACAAAAGATTTTCAATCACTCTGTAAATCTTCGTTCCGTCAGCATTTACAATAACCTTTTGTTCAGGCTCATCAAAAACCAACCGCAGTCCTTGTTTTTCAAGCTCGGCAGTTTCTTCAACAATCGCCTGAGTGACAAGTTCATTCAGGTTAAGCCTCGTCTTATTTATCGTAACATTTCCGCTTGAAACCTTTGATGCTTCAATCAGATCTTCTATAAGACGCTTGAGCTTGATTGATTTTTCATCAATAACGCCCATATATTCAAGTGCCTTTTCGTCCGTGATATCACACTGCTTCATCAGGTCAATATAATTGATGACTGACGTAAGCGGAGTTTTCAGGTCGTGCGAAACGTTGGTTATAAGCTCCGTTTTCGTGCGTTCATCCTTAACCGCCTTTATAATTGCTTTCTGAAGCTCTGAATTTGTCTCGTCATAAGCTTTCACAAGTGGTCTGAGACTTTCGGGAACTTCATTCAGTTTCATATCGAACGGCTCGTGATTTTCTGCGCTGACAATAATCGAATCGAGCGAGCGCATATACCTGAATACACGGTACAGTGCATAAGCATCGGCAGTAATAACAGCAAGTATCGCTAAGCACACTAAGAAAAATGCAAACTCGGTAGCGTCATAAATACTAAGGCAAAGCAAAAATCCGCAAAGCAAAAGAGCAACTACGCTTACAACAGTACCCACAACACAAAGAATCGCAACACCTTTATTGAGCTTCTTCGGTTTAAAAACAATAACCTTGAACCATCCTTTTATCTTACGGAAAAGCTTTGCAATCTGTCTGCCTATAAATCTGAGCAGTTTTAAAATTGCGACTATGACATAAAAAATCAATGTGTGCCTGAGTATCGTACTTTTGGTCTTTATTCTTCTTGCAAAAGATGTAAGAAGTTCTGCAAGAATAAGTATAAACACAGTAACAACCGTTGAAAGTATTATTATAAAAAGCTTTTGGTGTGCAACAACTTCTTCAAGCCAGTAATCAGCTTCATATTCCCAAAGAATCTGCTCGTGCCGCAAAAATGCGAGGCCGACAGCAGCAAAACCTACCCAGAAATCAGCAAACACCGACAGTGCAAGATGCAAATCGCACGGAACTTTGTCAATGAGTGACAGTTTCAACTCATCTCCCTTGTGCCCTGCCAGAGTTACGGACAATACAAGAAACAATATCATTCCGACGAACGAAACAATCAAGGTTATAATCTTTGCGGTATAATCGATATTATTAGTCAGATTGACAGTATTCTGCAGCTTTGAAAACTTATCATTGCCTGCAAAGTTCGGATTAATCGAATAATAAACCTCCGCAGATGATGAGAAATAGTTTGCAGGTGTTGTTTCCATGAAAGCAGAATTTTTAATATTTTCACTGCACGTAATATTTCCGTCAACAATATGAACATATTCCTTAAAAGCCTCATTGATAACGCTGTCTTTACTGTCAACATTCGAGATAACCGTTCCATCCTTTGTTTCGGCATAGTATCGGACATTTTTAAGTAAATCAAGCTGTGCAGCATTAAAGTGGCCAATAAATGCACTACGGTATTCTGACTCAAACTGATATGCAACAGAATCCGCAACCGTTTCCGGGTTTAAAGAAATATAAAAAGAATAAGATACCGTTCCGAGAACCGAACTTTCATAAGTAAGATTTACCGTGACGTAATCATAGACTTCTACGTAATCGCCGTAATCATAAGCCTGCTTATACTGCTCTTCTTTTTCAGCCTTGAACTGTGCTACCATACTTTCAACGCAAGCCTTCTTTTCTGCCTGATACCTTGCTTCAAATTCGTTTCTCCGCGCCAGACCGATCATAATATTTATGTCGCTTCTGACGTAATTGACAAACGACGTTGTGTCATAAATCGTAACATTTTCAGTAAAGTTCATCTCCCCGTCCGTAATTATCCAACGGTAAAACAGAGGAATAAAGCTCAGCACCGTCGTCACGGCACATACACACGCAAACACAATACACAGAAGCTTTGTAAACCAACTGTACTTAAATTTTTTCAACCTTGTATCCAAGACCATACACCACCTTAATATATTTCGGGTCTTTGGGATTTATCTCAATCTTTTCTCTTATGTTTTTGATGTGTACCGTAACCGTTTTCTCCGTTCCGAAGGAAGGTTCATTCCATACAGCCTCGTAAATCTGTGAGGATGAAAGCACCTTACCCATATTTCTGCAAAGATATTCAAGTATCATATACTCTCTTGCCGTGAGTTTGATTTCCTGTCCGTCCACGCTGACGGATTTTGCATCCGTGTCCACGACAAGTCCGCCCGAAACAAGCTGTGTGCTTTTCCTTTCGAAGGACGAGAACATCACATAACGCCGTATCTGTGACTTGACCCTTGCAACAAGCTCAAGCGGATTGAACGGCTTTGTTACGTAGTCATCCGCGCCGAAGCCGAGACCTGTGATTTTATCCGTATCCTCACTTTTTGCAGAAAGCATTATCACAGGAAAGTCAAATTTCTGACGTATTTTCAGAAGTGTCTGTAACCCGTCAAGCTTCGGCATCATAATATCGAGCACCATACAGTGAATCTCATTTTTCAGAACAAGGTTTATTGCTTCTTCACCGTCGTGTGCCTTAATTACCCTGAAGCCATCCTGCGAAAGATAGATTTCAATCGAATTGAGTATAGCCTCATCATCATCACAAACAAGAACTGTTTTCATTGATACCACCTCCATATTTCAGCAACAGTTATTTTTTATTATACCACATCAAATACAACGAGAAAATACCCGTTGACTAAATTAAAACAAATCAAAGTAAAAACGGAGTAACGGAAAAGTTAAGAAAAAGTAAAAGTTTTTTCAACCTGAAGTGGCAAAATCGCCTTTTATATGCTATAATCAACTCAGGTGATAATTATGCTTAACATTACATTTGTCTGCACGGGTAACACCTGCCGCAGTGCGATGGCTGAAGGACTTTTCAAAAAAATACTTACCGAAAGAGGAATTACGGACATAACCTGCAGAAGCTGCGGACTTGCGGCTTACACGGGCGACGAGGCATCACCCCAGGCTGTAGAGGTCTGCGCTGAAAGAGGTGTTGACCTTTCATATCACCGTGCAACGGTATTCAATCAGTACATCCTTGATGAAACAGATATTATGGTATGTATGACCGAGGGACACAAAAATGCCGTTATGAAAATCAATCCGACTTTCAGGGTGCTTGTCCCCGACGGAGGTATCCCCGACCCGTTCGGCGGAGATACGGAAATCTACCGCAATTGTTCGGATAAAATCGAGGCATTTCTTGAAAGATTCATTGACAGTATTACAATGGATATCGTGCCGATGGAAGAAGAGCACATCGAAGAAATTGCAGAGCTTGAGAAGATTTCTTTTTCCGTTCCGTGGAGTGAAAACGGACTTCGTGCAGAACTCAGCAACGAAAACGCACATTTTCTTACTGCGGTTTCGGACGGCAAGGTGCTCGGCTACATCGGAATTCACGAAATCTGCGGTGAGGCTTATATAACAAACGTTGCAGTTTTCCCCGAATACAGACGTCTCGGCATCGGCGAAACGCTGATTGATGCCGCAACTCACGGTGCAGAAACCAGAAATTGCGAATTTATTTCCCTCGAAGTGAGAATAAGCAACACTCCCGCTATTGAACTTTACAAAAAAGAGGGTTATAATATCGTAGGTCAGCGCAAGGATTTTTACTCCAATCCGACCGAAGATGCATATATAATGACTAAATACTTAAGGTGAACTCAATGAAGATATTATCTATAGAATCATCCTGCGACGAAACAGCTGCAGCCGTTGTTGAAGACGGAAGAAAAGTACTTTCAAGCATCGTTGCTTCGCAGGTTGAAGAACACAAAATTTACGGTGGTGTCGTGCCTGAAATTGCATCTAGAAGACACGTTGAAGCAATTTCGGGAGTTGTCAGTTCTGCTCTCAGCGATGCAGGCTGTACTCTTGAAGATATCGATGCAGTTGCCGTAACTCATGCACCCGGACTTATCGGTGCTTTGCTCGTCGGTGTTAATTACGCAAAAGGAATAACAATGGCATCGGGTCTTCCGCTTGTGCCCGTGCATCATCTTCGCTCACATATCGCATCGAACTATATCACGCATCCCGAACTGAAGCCTCCGTTTCTCTGCCTCGTTGTTTCGGGCGGTCACAGCCACCTTGTTGAGGTAAAGGATTACACAGATTTTAAGGTTATCGGCTACACTCACGACGATGCTGCAGGCGAAGCAATGGACAAGGCGGCACGTGCAATGGGTCTTCCCTACCCCGGTGGACTTAACCTTGACAGAGTTGCAAAGGACGGCGACAGCAAAGCTTACAAGATGCCGCACCCACGTGTTGACGGTGCGCCGTACGATTTCAGCTTTTCGGGACTTAAAACAGCTGTTCTTAACACAATCAACATCGCAAAGCAGAAGGGTGAAGAAATCAACGTCCCCGACCTTGGTGCTTCATACATAAAGGCGGTTGTTGATTGCCTTACAGAAAACACCGAAAAAGCCGCAATTGACCTCGGTTATAAAAAAATTGTACTCGCAGGCGGTGTTTCCGCAAACTCTGTGCTCCGCAGAGAAATGACTGCTCTTTGTGAAAAACACGGTTGGGAGCTTTACGCACCCGAGCTTAAATACTGCGGCGACAATGCCGCAATGGTAGGTGCCCAGGGTTACTACGAATTTTTAAACGGTAACACGGCTGACCTTTCGCTCAATGCCTGTGCAAGTATGAGCATTGAAAACACAAAATAAGATTCAGAGCTGTTTCACTTTTGTGAGACAGCTCTTTTTATGAATAAAAACCAGGTTTGTTCCATAGTATTTACCTGAGGTGATGTTATGGAAAAAGAAGTTTCGGTTATAAAATCCTCGGATAACCTGACCAAGAAGAAACACACGGACGACAAAATCAACAAGGTAATCCTTGTACAGGCTGTTGTCTGTGTATTTTTTATTCTGCTTGTATTTCTTACGGGCAAATTCAGCCCGTCAACCTTTGAATTTCTGAAGAATGAATATAACAGGATTATGTCTGTTGATATGAGCGCAAGAGAGCTTTTCGACTCTGCAAAAGGCGCAACTCAGGATGTTATGAGTAGTGTGATACAACCAACAGAGGAGCCTTCAACTACAGAGGAAATTCCTGACGGTGAAGGCGGAGAAGATGCCGAACAAGAAGGTTCGGCGGTTGCGGTTATGGCTTCGTTGGGCAAAAACCAAAAAATCACAACTCCCCTGCACGGTCGCATCACCTCGCGCTACGGATACCGTACAAATCCGATTTCAGGCAAGTACGGACTTCACACGGGTGTTGACATCGCCGCTGATGAGGGTACGGGTATCGTCGCTGCATATAACGGTGTTGTAAAGGACACGGGTTACGGCGAAAAGAAAGGCAACTTTGTGCTGATGGAACACACTGACGGTACGCAGACACTTTACTGTCACTGTTCTGAGGTTCTCGTCACCGAAGGCTCGGTTATCCGCGCAGGAGAGCTTATTGCGCTCGTAGGCAATACGGGTTGGAGTACGGGACCTCACCTGCACTTTGAAATCCGTATTGACGGTTCATCCGTTGACCCGCTTAATTACATCAAAGAAACCAACGGTCGCGTATGAGCTTTAAATTTCGTGATATTTCAATTAGAATCAGTTTTTGGTTTGTTGCCGTTATTGCACTCTTGCTGACGCTTTTCCCTGAAGCTCAGGCTTTTTATTGCTTTGTTTTCTGCATTATTCACGAGTGCGGACATCTTCTTACGATGCTTTTCCTCGGCAAAAAAGTAACCTTAATCGAATTCGGCTATTTCGGCATAAAGATATTTACGGACAAAAAATTCCTTCCTGCGATGAAGGAAGCAGCAATCGCCGCGGGCGGTCCCGTAATGAACCTTTTCACCGCTGCAATTCTTTTTATTGCAGGGCAGAAAAGCTTTGCGGTAATTAACCTCACGCTTGCTTTTTTCAATCTTCTGCCTGTTTCAATACTTGACGGAGGACATATTCTTTCAGCTCTTTTTCCTGAAAGCAAAACGGTTAAGACTTTAAGTATAATATGTTCTGTTTTTCTGCTTGTTTCAGGCATAATCATAGCAATATATTCAAAGAAAAACTTCACACTGCTGATTGTTTCACTTTATCTTTTAATAGGTATTATCAGCCAAAAAAATTAACGCAGTCCGTAGACTGCGTTTAATTATTTAAATATAAGAAATAATACCCCGAAAATTATCGGCTGATGTGCCATATAAATTTCAAGTGAGTGTATGCCAATAAACTCAAGCGGTCTGCACGAAAAGGCAGAAAGAAGCTTCAGTTTATTCTTCTTTTCAAAAAATACATAAATAAAATATCCGATGAAGAATACGAATATCCACGGAAGAATCGGCACGTAATCCGACGAATAGAATTCATCGTGCGGAAAGCCGAAAAAAGCTGTCAGTGTGTTCATATAAAGAAAATCGGGAAGTTCAAAAAACTTGTATTCTGCAACTCCGACAAAGCCGTTATTGACGTTATATGTCAGCAAGAAAAGCAGGAAATTCATCACAATTCCCAATAACGGATGTATCTTTTTCAAAAGCTTGTCAAGCGGAATCGTAACAAGCATCGATGTTCCGATAAGGCTCAGCACACCGTGAAAAATGATCTGATCGGGCATCACAATTGCCGTAACCGCCGTCAGCACAAGTGAGCAAGCAAGAACGATTATACCTCTTCTTATCTTCCTTTTTCCGAGGTGCCAGCAAAAACCTGAAACCAGGACAAAGCTCCAGCAAATACTCTGCTGGAAGAGAAAACCTGCATCAGTTTTAAACCACGGAATTGATACACCGAAAAGGTAGACAAGATCCCACATCGTGTGGTAAACAATCATCGCAATTACCGAAACCCCACGGATAATATCGGGGACGGTATACCTGTTTTTCTTAATCCTTTGCTTCATACCAGCTCTTACCTGAATGAACGTCTGCCGTAAGCTTCACGTTCATGTCCGTTGCGTTTTCCATTTCTTCCTTGACGATTGCACACACCTTTTCTGCCTCATCCTCAGGTGCTTCAACGATAAGCTCGTCGTGCACCTGCATAATAAGACGAGCCCCCAGCTTTTCCTCTTTCATACGCTCATAGACTTTAATCATAGCGATTTTGATGATGTCTGCCGCTGTGCCCTGAATCGGCATATTTCTTGCAACTCTTTCGCCGAACTGACGAAGCATTGCATTTGAAGATGTCAGCTCTGGAAGATAACGTCTTCTGCCGAAAAGAGTGCTTACAAAACCGTTTTCTTTAGCATCTGCAATAACCTTCTGCATATAGGAATCAACGCCTGCGAAATTATGAAGGTAGCCTTTGATGTATCTGTCAGCCTCCGCCCTTGTTACGCCGATATCCTTTGCAAGGGAGAATGCGCCGATACCGTAGACGATACCGAAATTAACAGCCTTTGCTCTTGTTCGCATAAGAGGAGTGACCGCCTCGTGAGGCATATTGAAAACCTGAGAAGCCGTTATTGTGTGGATGTCATCACCTTCGTTGAAGGCTGAAAGCATACGCTCGTCGTTTGCAATATGTGCAAGCACACGAAGCTCAATCTGTGAATAGTCAGCGTCAACGAGCACGTGACCTTCCTTTGCAACAAAGAATTTGCGAAACTCTCTGCCGACCTCGCTTCTGACGGGAATGTTCTGCAGATTCGGCTCGGTTGAAGAAATTCTGCCCGTTCTCGTTTCCGTCTGGTTGAGGGTTGAATGAATCCTGCCGTCGGGAGCAACGCACTTTTTAAGTCCGTCGCAGTATGTCGATTTAAGCTTTGCAAAAGTTCTGTATTCAAGAACAAGCGAAACTATCGGATAATCGGGTGCAAGAGCCTCAAGGACATCCGCATTAGTGGAATATCCTGACTTTGTCTTTTTCTTTGCAGGAAACTGAAGCTTTTCAAAAAGGATTGCTCCGAGCTGTTTCGGAGAATTGATATTGAACTCCTCGCCTGCAAGGTCATATATTTTTTCAACAAGAGAATTAATCTGTGTTTCAAGCACCGCACCGTATTCCTCAATACTCTGCGAGTCCACGAGGAATCCTGTAACTTCCATTGAAGAAAGCACTTTTGCAAGCGGCATTTCAATTCCGTACATAAGTTCAAGCTGACCGTTATTTTCAAGCTCATCGGAAACCTTTTCCCAAGCACCTTTGAGGGATACCGTATCAAGAGCAAGCTGATTTTCTTCGCTTGTTTCGGGTAAAACTCCGCCGTATTCCTGAAGCACTCTTGAGGGGTGGTAATCACTTGCGGACGGATTGAGGATGTATCCTGCAATCATAATGTCGCTGATTTTACCCTTGATTTCAACGCCTCTTGCGAAAGCCCACGAATGAAGCGGTTTGACGTCGTAGGTAATTTTCTCTTTTTTCTCATCTGCAAGGAGCTCTGCCAACTGTGAAGCAAAAATGAAATTGTTGTTTTCAGCAATGTAAACTCCGTCATCTGTGTGGAAAGCAATTTTCACAACCTCGCCGTCTTCATAGGCAGGAATGAAATAAAGAGTATCCCCCGTCTTGATTTCGGCAAGCTCGTCCACGTATTTCACTTCAACTTTCTCTGCCGATGAAGCTTCTTCACTCTCAATATGATGCGCACTGAGATTGAAGGTTTCAATCATCTTAAACATTTCAAGCGAGGCAAGAAGCCTTGTTGCCGCACCGTGGTCACCTGCCGAAACAGCATAAACGTCCATATCCGTATCAATCGGAGCTTCAAGAGAAATCGTACCGAGCTTACGGCTAAGGAACGCGGATTCCTTTCCGCCTTCAAGCTTTTCGCGAAGCTTCGGCTTGATTTCAAGAGAATCAAGATTTTCGTAAATATAATCAATGTTGCCGTATTTCTGAATCAGCTCGCCTGCTGTTTTCGGACCGACACCTGCAACACCGGGGATATTATCCGAACTGTCACCCTGCAAAGCTTTGAGTTCAATCATCTGCTTCGGAGTAACACCGTATTCTTCCATGATTTTCTGCACATCATAGGCTACGGTCTGCGTTCTGCCCATTTTTGTTGAAGCAAGTAAAACTGTCGTGTTTTCACTTACAAGCTGAAGACTGTCGCGGTCGCCCGTTGCAATGAAACACTTGTCGCCGTCCTGCATCTGTACGCTGAGGGTGCCAAGAATATCGTCTGCCTCCCACCCTGCTTTTTCGACTATCTTATAGCCTAAAAATGTAAGAAGCTCTTTGAGGACAGGCATCTGCTCGCGAAGCTCGTCCGGCATACCCTTTCGTCCTGCCTTATACTCCCCGTACATTTCATGCCTGAAAGTCGGAGCCTTTACGTCAAAGGCAATCGCAACCCTGTCCGGCTTGCAATCTTCAAGCAGACGGTGAAAGATATTCATAAAGCCGTAGATACCGTTTGTGTACCTTCCGTCCTTTGTTGTAAGAAGTTTTATACCGTAAAATGCACGGTTTAATATACTGTTTCCGTCGATAACAAGAAGTCTCATAAAAAAGCCTCCCAAAAGAATTAATTAATTATATCATACTTTTGACAATTGTGGTATATTCGTGGTAAAATATTTTTTGGTGATTTTGTGAAAATAGGAAATATTGAAATTAAAAACCATGCAGCTCTCGCGCCTATGGCAGGAGTTGCAGACAGAGCATTCCGCGAGCTTTGCACAAGCTACGGTGCGGCATACGTCATCAGCGAAATGGTAAGTTCCAAGGGTCTTACAATGCAGGACAAAAAATCAAAGGAACTTCTTTTTCTCTCTGATGAAGAAAGACCTGCAGGCGCACAGATTTTCGGCGACAATCCTGAAATTATGGCAGAGGCGGCTTTAAAAACTCTCAGCTTCAACCCTGACTTCATCGATATTAATATGGGGTGCCCTGCACCTAAAATTGCAGGCAACGGAGGCGGCTCAGCACTTCTTAAAAATCCGCCTCTCATAAGCGAAATTGTTGAGGCTGTTGTAAAGGCATCGCCCATCCCCGTAACGGTTAAAATCCGCATAGGCTGGGACACAGAAACCATCAACGCTGTTGAGGTTGCAAAAAGAATCGAGGCTGCAGGGGCAAGTGCGCTTACCGTACACGGAAGGACACGCACCCAGATGTACGCTCCACCCGTTTACATTGACGAAATCGCGAAAGTCAAGAATGCTGTCAGCATCCCTGTTATCGGCAACGGAGATATCGTTGACGGCAAGAGTGCAAAACGTATGCTCGACGAAACAGGCTGCGATTTCCTTATGGTCGGTCGCGGTGCACTGGGCAGACCCTGGATATTTGAAAACATCAATTCATACCTTGAAAACGGCACAATGCCCGACGAGCCTGATATAGCAGAGCGTATGAGAGTTATGATAGAGCACATTGAGCTTATCTGCCGCTATAAAGGCGAAAGAGTTGGTATGAGAGAGGCAAGAAAACACGCCGCCTGGTACATAAAGGGCATCCGCGGAGCTGCAGCCTTCCGCCAGGAAGTAGGTATGCTTTCAAGCATGGAGCAACTGCACGAGCTTGCACAAAGAGTTATCGCTTGCAGCGAATAATCCGCAACGGGATATACAGTTTTTTATGAATAATCTGAATGTTAAAATTCTGTCATAATGTGTTGAAAACAGTCGGTAAAGCTTTTTGACTTTACGAATTTTCCACCATTTTCAGTAAAAAACATTGATTTTACGTTGAGTTTTCCACATTTTCCACCGAATTTTCCACACAGTCAAGTGCAAAGCCTTTACGTAAAGTAATTTACTTTACACTTCAGATTTATTCATTACTGAGCTAATAAATACGGTTTGTTAAAAAAATGAACATCAAGTGAACCACCTTTACACCAACAAATTATTTGTAAAACTATTGACAAAAGTGCAAAAAATCACTAATATTTTGTAGTGAACGGATTATTATAATTAATAATTATTTAATATTAAAATAAAGGAGTCGTTTTTATGTCAATCTTCGAAAAGTTACAGGAAATCATCGCTGACCAGCTTGAACTTGATGCGGAAGAAATCGCATACGACAGCCATATTCTTGACGACCTTGGTGCAGACAGCCTCGACGTTGTTGACCTTATTATGAGCATTGAGGACGAATTCGGCATTGAAGTGCCCGATGAAGCTCTTGAAAATATCCGTACTGTAGAGGATATGGTAAAATACATCGAAGAACACGAATAATATCCGCGGCGCAGAGCCGTCACAATCTGAAAGGCAGGAAACTATAAAATGGCACAGCAGAAAAAAATGGTTGAAGAAATCACGTCAATGGACGAAGATTTCGCTAAATGGTATACGGACGTTGTTAAGAAAGCTGAGCTTATCGAATACACAAGCGTCAAGGGCTGTATGGTTATAAGACCTTACGGCTATGCTATCTGGGAAAACATTCAGCACACTCTCGATACAATGTTCAAAAAGACAGGTCACGAGAATGTTTGCATGCCGATGTTCATCCCCGAAAGCCTTCTCAACAAGGAGAAGGACCACGTTGAAGGCTTTGCTCCCGAGGTTGCATGGGTAACTCACGGCGGTAACGAGAAGCTTGAAGAAAGACTTTGCGTAAGACCCACTTCAGAAACTCTTTTCTGTGAGCATTACGCAAATATCATTCATTCTTACCGCGATCTTCCCAAGCTTTACAATCAGTGGGTAAGCGTTGTACGTTGGGAAAAGACAACACGTCCGTTCCTTCGTTCAAGAGAATTCCTCTGGCAGGAAGGTCACACAATTCACGCAACAAGCGAAGAGGCACAGGAAGAAACAATCCGTATGCTTAACGTTTACGCTGACTTCTGCGAGAATTATCTTGCTATGCCTGTTGTCAAGGGTGTAAAGACAGAGAAAGAACGTTTTGCAGGCGCTGAAGATACATACACAATCGAAGCTCTTATGCACGACGGTAAAGCTCTTCAGAGTGCAACATCTCACTTCTTCGGCGACGGTTTTGCTAAGGCTTTCAACATTCTTTACAGCGGTAAGGACAACAAACAGCACCATCCGTTCCAGACATCATGGGGTTGCACAACGCGTCTTATCGGCGCAATCATCATGACTCACGGTGACGACAACGGTCTTGTTCTCCCCCCTGCTGTTGCTCCCGTGCAGATGGTTATCATTCCCATCGCAATGCACAAGGAAGGTGTTCTTGACAAGGCTAATGAGCTTTATTCAAGACTTTCTGATGTTTGCCGCGTTAAGCTTGACGACAGCGACAACAGCCCGGGCTGGAAGTTTGCTGAATACGAGATGAAGGGTGTTCCTCTCCGTCTTGAAATCGGTCCTAAGGACATTGAAAATAACCAGTGTGTCATCGTAAGACGTGACAGCGGCGAAAAGATTTTTGTTTCTCTTGACGAGCTTGAAACAAAGGTTCCCGAGCTTCTTAAGGCTGTACACGAAGGTCTTTACAAGAAAGCTTATGACCGCCGTGCAAGTATGACATTCACAGCAAAGGATTTTGCAGAGCTTAAGGACATCGCAGACAACAAGCCAGGATTCATCAAGGCTATGTGGTGCGGCGACCGCGCTTGTGAAGACAAGCTCAAGGAAGAAGCAGGCGTTACATCACGTTGTATCCCCTTTGAGCAGGAAAATCTTTCAGACACTTGCGTTTGCTGCGGAAAGCCCGCAACAAAGATGCTTTACTGGGGCAAGGCATATTAATTAAAACAAAGGTTGTATCCCCGTTGATACAACCTTTTATTTTTGAGGTACGAATATGATACACAACTTTAAAGGAATATGGATTGGTGCAGATATGACTGCAGAAGACCGTTTTGCACCCATCTTCAAAAAAGAATTCACTCTTGATAAAAAAGCGAAGGATGCAAAGATTTACATAAGCGGACTCGGTCTTTTTGAGCTTAAAATAAACGGCAGACTTCCTGATGACACGCTTCTCAATCCGCCTCATTCGCAATACACACAGACCGTATTTTACAGAGTTTTTGACATAACCGACCTGCTTGTTGAAGGTATGAACACCGTCACTGTCGAGCTTGGTAACAGCTTTTTTAACGAAACCACAGACGTCTGGAATTGGGACACAGCATCGTGGCGCTCAGCTCCGAAAATGATTGCAGACATTAACATTGACGAAGAAACAATCCCGACTGACGAAAGCTGGCTCGTTACAAAGGACGGTCCTACGGTTTCAAACAGCATCTATTACGGTGAAACATTCGATGCACGCCGTAAGGAGTTCGAATGGAAAAACGCAATCCCCGTCGATGCACCTGCAGGCAAACTCAAGGAGCATACAGAGCCGTTCATCCGACGTATTAATGAATTCAAACCCGAAAGTATAACCCGTCTTGATAACGGTAATCTGCTCATCAAGGCTCCCGAAATGATTACAGGCTGGGCAAAAATCAGGATTGATGCCCCGAAGGACGAAAAAGTTACAATCATCTATGGCGAAAAGCTGACAGATGACGGTCACGTTTTAAAAATCGGTGGCAATCAGGGACGTGACGGACATTGGTGGCCCCTTGATTTTATTCAGAAGGACTGCTTCATCTCAGACGGCTCTCCTGCCCTTTTTGAGCCGAAATTCAGCTACAAAGGCTTCCTTTATATCGAAATCGCTAACCACGCAAAAAACCTCACTGCAGACGATGTTACGCTTTACAGAATAGCGAACGACGTTCCGACAACCGGTTCTTTTGAATGCTCAGACGAGCTTGTGAATAAGCTCCATACTCTTATGCGAAGAACTTTGCTCAATAATTTCCAATGGAAGCCGACGGATACACCTGTTTTCGAGAAAAACGGTTGGCTTGGCGATGCAAACTGTGCAATCGGAACTATGATGTATAACTTCGATATGAGCACATATATGGCACAGTTTATCGACATTATGGACGACTGCTTCAAGGATTACGGAACAGTTCCCGTTATTGTTCCAACCTCTGAATGGGGTGTCGGCAACTCTCCCGTCTGGAACACGATTTTTGTTTTCGGCACAAAGGCTCTCATCGATTTCTGTGGCAATACAACGTTTGCCGAAAAGCTTTATCCGCATCTGCGCGAATTTGCACTTAACGATATAAAGGATATTGAAGGCTTCGGCGGTACATGGAGAGTACGTGAGCTTTCCGACTGGGTTGCTCCGTCAAACGATGAATTCAGCGAAATGATCTGCGATCCGGCCGAGGGTGCCGAAATCTGCTGTACTTCTTATGTTTACGCTATGCTCAAAGCTATGGCCGAAATTTCCGAGATTCTCGGCAAGAAGGATGAGGACGAATATCTTACTGCAGCCGAAAGAATCCGTAAGAACTTCAATGAAAAATTCTACAACGCAGAAAAACAGATTTACGAAACAACCCATTGGGACCCGAAAGGTAACAGACGTCAATACAGACAGACATCAAACCTCCTTCCCCTTTCATTCGGGATGGTTGATGACGAAAACAAAGAAGATGTTGTAAAAAACCTTGTTGACGATATCGTAACTCACGGCTATCACCTTGATACGGGTTGTACAGGAACAAAGCATCTTCTTCCCGTGCTTTTCAATACAGGCCACGCAGACGTTGCTTATAAAGTGCTGACACAGACCACTTACCCGAGCTGGGGTTATTGGATAGAAAAAGGTTCAACGAGTGCTTGGGAAGCTTGGGAGCCGTCAACACGTTCATTTGACCATTATTTCCTCGGCACTTTTGACGAGATTCTTTATTCACACATTGCAGGTATCCGTAACATAAAAAACGGTTATAAAACATTCACCGTAGCTCCTGAAATCGATTGCGGTATGCAGTGGGCAAAAACAAAAATCGAATCCCCCCTCGGCACAATCAGATGCGAATGGAAGAAAGAGGACGGCAAAACATTTGTTGAAATCGAAATTCCCGAAGGCGCAACGGCAGAGATTGTTTTGAAGAACGAAGTTAAGGAAACTAAATCCTGCGGAGTATATAAATATACCATATAAATGAAAAACGGAGCGTATTTTTCTTACGCTCCGTTTTATTGGCATTATTAGAAATTAACCGTTACTGTTTCGCCTGCTGCGATTGTGACTGTCTGAGTCTTGTCAGAGATACCGCAGGAAACTGTAATTGTCTGGTCAATATCTGATGTGATTGTAGCTGACACCGTACCCTTTTCAAGGTTCCATGTCATATTGTCAATTGTTGCCTGAGTTCTTGCCTTGATACCGTTGATTTCTCCCACTTCGAATCCTGAATTCGGCGCAGCAGGAAGAAGTTCAATCTTGCCTGTGTTTGAATACAACAAGCTCTCGTGAACAACACCGAGATAACCGATTGCAAAGTCTGTACAGTAAGCACTGCTGCGGTTATAGTGGTGATTTGTCATAAGTGAATCGTAGAAAATACCACGGTTTACAAGGTCAACAAGTGCACCTGTTACATTGTCTGAATCCTTAAGTCTTGCAGCGATAAGAGCTCTGTGCACAAAAGCGTGGCTTGCTTCGTTTTCACTTGCTCTGTTTTCAATTGCCTGAACGCAAGCGTTATAAAGTGCCTCGTTTTCCTGTGTTTCAAACATCGGCCATACACAGTAGAGGTGGCTGATATGACGGTGAAGATTATTTTCTTCAAAGTCAACCGTTGCCCATTCCTTGAGTGCGCCTGTTTCGTCGTAGAGATACGGCGGAACTTTTGCCATAAGTGCTTCCCACTTGCTTGTGTCAGCATCAGCGTCAACACTCTTCATTATTTCGATAAGCATTCCGAATGTGTTGTTACAAGCTGAAATATCAATCGCTGTATTTGCTGTTGACGGGTTAGGATAGTTTGCAGGATTGTTTTCGGGAGAATAGCTCGGAAGGATTGTGTATGTTTCGCCTTCATTGAGTGCTGTCTTACCCTTTTCATAATGGATTCTGCCTTCAGCATCTGTATAGTATTCAGGTGAGAACATCTGCTCCCAATAGTTTGCTGCCTTTGTGAGAAGCGGAAGAAGAATTTCACTTCTGAGATCAAGGTAACCCTTTGCCTTGATTACTTCAACCTGTTCGTCAGTAAGGTCTTCCTCTGTTACTGAAAGAACTGATCTGAGTTCTTCGATATCAAACTGATCGTTAAGAGGAACCTCAACATCACCGTAGCACTGAAGTGTTTCATATATCGGCTGAAGCATCCAGTTTGTTCCTGCATTCCAGTAACGGAACGGATATGCGTAGTCACTTTCCGTAAGAACACCTCTGTCACTGTCTGAATGAACCGGTGCCTGGATTGCATCTGTAAATCCGTGAGTAGCGTAAGCATTGGACTCCCAGTCATCAACCTGACGAAGAATAAAGCTTATAAATCCCATATATGTGCTTTCCATATTGCTTGTATTCATCGAAGAAACCTGAAGGTTAACGTTTGCGTCCATTGTGAAACGGCAACCCCACTGGGTATTCCATTCGCCTGACCACATACCGCCAAGACGCGGTGTTGCAGAACCTGCACAGCAGAGGTAAGCATATCTTGCATTGTAGTAGAATCTTTCCATAAGGTCAGAATTGAGATCATTCTTAAGAATCTGAGAAAGGACGAGCTGCTCATTCGCCTTTTTGCTGTTACCTTCGCCAAGACGGAATGTTACTGCATTGTATTCGGGAGTAAAGATATCCGTATGTGCCTTAAGTGCATCGTCATAGCTGAACTTGCCGTCAACTGTATACTTATCAGCAACAGCCTTTGCCTTTGCAACGAGAGAATCAACAAGCTCGTAGCTTTCAGCTGCTGCAAAGTCATCATATGCGCCCATTTCGTGTGTTCTGCCTGAAACAGCGATAAGGTAAACATTATCTGCATCCTTAATTTTGATCTGCGGATTTGTGTCTGCACAGTACTGTGCATCCCTTACCTTCTTACCTTCTTTAAGTTCCTTTGAGCCGCCTTCAGTTACAACATAAACTGTTGTTGAATAGCCGCCTTCTTTAAGCTCACTGTTCTCATAGTTCGGATAGTGAGCAACAAAAGAAATATACTCGCAGTCATCACCGACAATTTTCTTGTATTTAAGGTTTACTTCATCACTCTGACCGTACTTTGCATAGGCTGAAATATTGTCCATTGAAAGAGTGATGTCAACCTTACTGCCTGTTGTAGACGAGCCGATCTTTGTGATTGTAACGTCATCTGCCTGAGATGTGAAAGTTTTTCTTTCCCATGTACCGCAGATATCTGAATATCTTACGCCGACCTGAGCTGTTTCGTAGTCGGTATATCTTGCATAACCGGTACGAAGAAGCTTATTCTGCTTAATGCGGAGTGTTCCGCCCGGATGATAAGCATAAACAAAGTCATATGTAAGATCATCAACGATATCCTCGCCTGCAGTTATGCTCTGTTTTACATATTCAAGTTCATCCTTTGTATCCGGTGTATAGCGGATATTCTGATTGGGAAGATTGAAGTGCATATACTGATAAATCAGAGTATCGTTGTACGGTGCACCGCTTGTGATAACGCCTTGCATACCGTTACCGGAAACCATACCCTCTCGCCATGTTTCGAGATTGTTTGAAGTTTCGCTCAACTCATAAAAAAGTTCTGAGTATGATGCTTTTGTTGAATCAGAAAACTCGGTTTCAATCTTACTGTAGACCGTAAACGGCGTCAACGCCGAGCCTATTAAGGAAAAAACCGTCATGATAATTGTGAGAATACGAATAAAAACTCCCATGTTATCGCTCCTTTATTTTCAGTTACTGTCATTATAAACCTAATCCTACTAAAATACAAGAAAAAAAAGCAGAAAGACGAATCTTTCTGCTTTTGGTTTATTGCTTTATCAAAAACCTGAGTGTTTCTTCGAATTTTTTATCCTGCTCTGCAGTGCGCTTTGAAGGACCTTTCAGCCTTCCTCCTGCATTCCGTATCTTCTTTGAAACGTAACGAGAAAAAAGAAGCTCTTCGATATTTTTATCGGTGAAAACAAGTCCGTTCTGGCTCAGCGGAACTGCCTTTCGTGCAAGACACATCGCGGCAAGACCGTAGTCCTGCGTTACGACGATATCACCCGCTGAAACAAGATTTACAAGCCTGAAATCCACACTGTCCGCACCCTTTTCAACAACAACGGTTTTTGCGCCGTCCTTGCGGAATTCGTGCGCCGTGTCACAGATTATGAAACACTCGAGTGATTTTTCTTTCGCAATCCTGACAGTAATATCCACAACGGGACAGCCGTCAGCATCTATAAAAATTTTCATCGGTTGATTAGCCAACGATTTCCTTTGTATCTCTTGCGATCATAAGCTCTTCGTTTGTGCATACAACGTAAACCTTAACCTTAGAATCGGGAGTTGAGATTTCACCCTCAGGACCTCTTCTCATTGCATTGTTTACATCATAGTCGATTTCAACACCCATAAACTTGAGCTTATCGCAAACGCGATCTCTGTACTGCGGATTGTTTTCGCCGATACCGCCTGTGAATACGATTGCATCAACGCCACCCATAGCTGCTGCGTAGCTGCCGATGTACTTTGTAAGCTGGTGGCAGAGCATTGACTCAACAAGCTTTGCTCTCTCGTCGCCTTCCTTAGCACGAGCTTCGATTGTTCTGTTGTCGCTTGTGCCGCAAACGCCGAGCATACCTGACTTCTTGTTCATAACTGAATCCATTTCGTCAGGAGTGAGGCCTTCCTTCTTCATAATGATAGGAACAATAGCAGGGTCGATTGAACCGCAACGTGTACCCATCATGATACCTTCAAGAGGAGTAACACCCATTGTTGTATCAAAGCACTTACCGTCAACAACCGCTGCAATTGAAGAACCGTTACCGAGGTGGCATGTGATAACCTTGCTGTGCTCGGGATTTCCGAGGAGCTCAATTGTCTTGCCGCTTACGAAACGGTGAGATGTACCGTGGAAGCCGTAACGGCGGATACCGTACTTCTCATAGTACTCATAAGGAAGAGCGTACATATATGCATAGTCAGGCATTGTCTGATGGAAGCCTGTGTCAAAAACAGCAACCTGAGGAACATCCTTCATAATTGCCTGGCAAGCCTTGATACCTGTAAGGTTTGCAGGATTGTGAAGAGGACCCCATTCGAAGCATTCCTTGATTGTTTCTTCAACTTCGGGAGTTACAAGAACTGAACCGCTGAACTTTTCAGCACCGTGAAGAACGCGGTGACCTACAGCATCGATTTCGCTCATTGAAGCGATAACGCCGTTTTCTGCACTTGTAAGTGCATCAACAACTACCTGAATAGCTGTTGCGTGGTCAGGCATATCAACCGGCTTGTCCTTGATGTTTTTGCTTTCATCTGCAGGAACCTTATGTGTGAATGCGCTGTTGTCATTACCAAGCTGTTCGCAGATACCCTTTGCAAGAACTGTCTCATTTTCCATATCAAAAAGCTGATACTTGAGTGATGAGCTTCCTGCGTTAATAACAAGAATTTTCATGAATTTCCCTCCAACATATTGTATCAATTTGATTTCTGTTATATTATAAACACATAGATAATGTTTTTCAAGTTAAATTTTGCATTTTGGAGGATAAAATATGAAAATTGGCGGAATTGTTGCAGAATACAACCCTTTTCACAACGGGCACAAGTATCAGTTGCAGAAATCCATCGAAATGGGTGAGCTGACACACACCGTTGCGGTTATGAGCTCGAACTACGTTCAGCGCGGCGAAGCTGCCATTGTTTCAAAATGGGCAAGGGCTGAAATGGCTGTAAAAAACGGAATTGACCTCGTTATTGAATTACCTACCCTCTGGAGTACATCATACGCGCAAAGATTTGCCGAGGGTGCTGTTTCTCTTCTTGACTCACTCGGATGCGTTGATATTCTCAGCTTCGGAAGTGAAATCGGGAATATAGACGAGCTTATCGCCTGCAAAAATGCAATCAACAGTGAAGAAGTTGAAGAAAGACTGAAAGAAAACCTTGACCTCGGGCTCGGATTTGCTACGGCAAGAGCCGAAGCTCTCCGTTCAGTCTGCGGAAACAGATTTTTTGATATTCTTGAGGGTGCTAACAATACACTCGGCATTGAATATCTCAATGCACTTGATACACTCGGCTCCGATATTGTTCCTATGACAATACGCAGAAAAGGTGCGGCACACGATTCGATTATGAGAAGCGATAATTTTGCTTCCGCTTCCGAAATTCGCAGGATGATACGCGAAAACGACAAGGAATGGGAAATGTACGTCCCGCAGAGTGTTGCCGATATATACAACCGTGAAGCAAGTGAAGAAAAAGCTCCCTGCCTTAACGAAAAGCTTGAATTCAGCATACTCTGCTGTATGCGACAGCTCAGTGCAGAGGATATCGGACTTTCACCAGACGTAAGCGAAGGAATTGAATACAGAATCCACGATGCTGCACTCAGGGCGAGAACACTTGACGAGCTTTACTCCCTTGCTAAAACGAAGAGATATTCCCATGCGAGAATCAGAAGAATTGTCCTTCACGCTTTTATGGGATTCGTAAAGGATGACTACAAGGGAAATCCACCGTACATTCACGTGCTTGCGATGAATGACAACGGAAAAGAAATCCTTAAAGAAGCGAAGGAAAAAGCAAAACTGCCAATTGTGACAAAGGCATCTGATTTTGATGAGCTTGATGAATACGGCAGACACGTTTTCTCTCTTGAGGATATGTGCACGGACGTTTTCTCACTCTCCTCCCCTGCAATTCTGCCGTGTGGAAGAGAGAAAACAAACGGAATAATTGTTTTATAAAAGCTGTAGGCTTTTTCTTAATATTTATCCATATAAAAAACGGAGATAATTCGCACGAATTATCTCCGTTAATTTTGTTATTGATTATTCCTCAACAGGTGCTTCTGTTGCTTCTTCAACTGCTTCAACAGCAGCTTCTTCTGCAACTTCTTCTGCAACTTCTTCAACTGCCTCTTCCTCTGCCTTAGGAGCGAGGAGAGCACGGATTGAAAGGCTTACACGGCTCTTTTCAAAATCAATAGCTGTGATTTTGCAAGTAACCTTTTCGCCAACCTTAAGAACATCCTGCGGCTTGCTGATATGCTGATCAGCAATCTGAGAAATGTGGATAAGACCGTCGATGCCCGGGATAACTGTTGCGAATGCGCCGAATGTTGTCATACCAACGATTTCTGATTCGATAACAGTGTCAACAGGATAATCGCGGCGAAGGATTTCCCAAGGATTGTCCTCTGCCTTCTTGTAGCCGAGAGAGATCTTCTTGTTTTCCTTGTCAAGTGACTTAACGAAAACTTCGATTTCCTGACCAACAGCAAGAACGTCTGACGGATGCTTGATTCTCTTCCATGAAAGCTCAGAGATATGTACCATACCGTCTACGCCGCCGATGTCAACGAATGCACCGTAGTTTGTGAGTGACTTAACTGTACCCTGGTAAACCTGGCCTTCTTCAGCCTGTGCCCAGAATGCTTCCTCAGCAGCCTTGCGAGCTTCTCTGAGAACTGCCTTGATTGAACCAACAGCCTTTTTACGGCCACGTTCTGCCTTAACTTCGATAATCTTAAGGTCAACCTTAGTCTTAAGAAGATCGTCAAGAGAGTCGCCTCTTGATGCTGTTGCAAGAGATGCGGGAACGAATACTCTTACACCGTTTGTGATAACGATAACGCCGCCCTTGATAACGTCTGCAACTGTACCTGAAAGAACCTCGTCGTTCTCCTTAGCTGCTTCGATCTTGTCCCAAGCGCCCTGAGCGTCATATCTCTTCTTAGAAAGCATGATTGTGCCTTCCTGATCGTTTGTCTTCATAATGATAAGACCGATTTCGTCGCCGATCTTGAGTTCCTTCATAGGATCTGCTGTAGGATCTGCGCTGTACTCGTCAGCAGGAACATAGCCTGTCTGCTTTCTGCCGATATCAACCTGAATCTCGCTGGGAGAAATACCTGTTACGATACCGCGGACCTTCTGGTCTGTGCTCATATTTTTAAGAGACTCTTCGAGTGCCTCCATAAAACTCATATCTTCAGCGTTAGAAGTAACTGCCACCTCCTCTGCTGTTTCAATAACATTTTCGATTGCGTTTGTGTTTTCCGACATTGTTGAAAGTACCTCCTTTATGATTGCCGCCGGAGTGGATGCTCCTGCGGTGACACCTACCTTTTCGCAGCCGCTGAAATTAATCGAAGAAAGTTCTTTCGCGGTTTCGATAAGATAGGTCGGACAACAGTTCTCACACACAGCCTTCAACTTCGCAGTGTTTGAGCTTTGCCGTCCTCCTACTATAATCATAGCGTCACAGTTCTCAGCTAAACGCATTGCTTCTTCCTGTCGCTCGTTAGTAGCACTACATATTGTATCAAATATTCTTGCGTTTGTATAGTGTTTTTTTATTTTTTTTAAACATTTTTCGTATTCTACCGTATTAAATGTCGTCTGCCAGACCACAATTGTTTCTTTTTCGGAATATTCCGCGTTATTTTCGGCAAATTTTTCTAAATCTTCACTGTTCTTGAACACTATACTTTCGCCCTTGCAGTAGCTTCTTATGCCCTGTACCTCAGGATGATTTTCATCTCCTGCGATTAAAACGAGAGTATTTTCATCTGAATTTTCAGTTATAATCTTGTGAATCTTACGTACAAACGGACAAGTTGCATCACAGAAATCGATATTTTTTTCTTTTAACGTGTCGATAACTTTCTTCTCAACTCCGTGTGTACGGATCACAAGTTTCGTACCCTGCGGCACGTCGTTTTCATCCGAGATTATCTTAACACCCTTGCTTTCAAGGTCCTCTATCACCTGCGGATTATGGATAATCGGACCGAGGGTGCAGACCTTTTCTCCGTCCTCGACCATTTTGTAAAGCATATCCACTGCTCTGTTCACGCCGAAGCAGAAGCCTGCAGTTTTTGCAAGTTTAATTTCCATGACCATTCTCCCAGAGTTCAGTAATTTTTTCCATAATAAGGTTTGTTGCGTATCGCAAATCCTTCATCCGCATACTTTCGGGGTCAAATTTCAAATCCTCGTGCGGTATGGGGTTTCCGTATCTTACCGTAAGCTTTGTGCCGAATTTAGCTTTGTCACCCGTGTAAATTGAAACAGGCACTACATCACATTTACATACCTTCGCTATGTAGCACGCGCCACCCTTGCCTTTTTTCGGTGTAAAATCGGGTGAACGGGTACCTTCGGGGAAGATTCCGAGCACATCGCCCTGATTCACGACATCGATTGCGTAATTGATTGCATCTTCGTCAAACTTTGTTCTGTCGACAGGAAACGCATTCAACTGAGTGAGAAACCAGCCTACAGGCTTATATTTAAAAAGCTCGTTTTTAGACATAAAGTGCAACGGCCTTTTACATCCGATTGCTATAATTACCGGGTCAAGTGCCATTATGTGGTTTGAAGCAAGAATAAATCCACCATTTTCGGGCAGATTTTCAACGCCGATATACCTTACCCTGTATTTAAATCTTATGATAATATTCGCTAACGGTCTGAGGATGCGGTATGCAAAACGGGAATGCTTTTTGCTGAAATCAAATTTATAAGACATAGGTTACCTCAACCCAATTTTTCTCTGATAATACCAAGAACAAGAGCTGTACCCTCTTCAAGGTTGCAGCCGCTGTTGTCAACAAGGATTGCATCTTCAGCCTGCTTGAGAGGAGCGATTTCACGGTGCGAATCCTGATAGTCACGCTTATTGATATCGTCAAGAACATCCTGAAAATCGACTTTTTCGCCTTTTTCAATTAGTTCCTTATATCTTCTCTCTGCTCTTGCTTCGGGAGAAGCGGTAAGGAAAAGCTTAATCTGTGCATCGGGAAGAACAACAGTTCCGATATCTCTGCCGTCCATAATGCAGTTGTTATTTTTTGCAATATCTCTCTGCAAATCAAAGAGGAATGTTCTTACCGCAGGAATAGCTGAAACATTTGATGCACCCATTGAAGCTTCGGGAGTTCTGATTGCATCGGAAACATCTTCACCGTTAAGGAAAACGTGCTGTGCACCGTCAACGAAACCGAGCTCAACTCTGATATCCTTAAGAGTTCCCGTAACAGCTTCTGCATCCTTAGTATCGATACCCTTACGGATTGAGTAAAGACCGACCGTTCTGTAAAGAGCCCCTGTATCAACGTAAATATATCCGAGTTCTTTTGAAACAAGCTTTGCGATACTGCTTTTGCCTGCGCCTGCAGGTCCGTCGATTGCGATATTGATAGCCATAATAAATCCTCCTGATTATAAGTTCTCGCCTGCGAGTTTGCCCGTTGAAAATGCAATCTGCAGATTGAATCCGCCTGTGTATGCATCAACATCAATTACCTCGCCTGCAAAGTAAAGACCTTTCAAAAGTTTTGATTCCATTGTTTTCGGATTGATTTCCGAAACACTGACTCCGCCCGAGGTGATGATAGCCTCGTCTATCGGACGGAAACCTTTGACGGTAACCTTGAACTCCTTGAGAAGCTGAACAAGGCGGTGACGTTCTTCCCTCGTTATCTGGTTAACCTTTACCGTCGGCTTGATTCCGCTGGGCTTAGCGACAACGGGAATCAGCTTTCTCGGCAGAAGTGCGCCGAGGGAATTAATATAGTTTTTATTAGTATTTTCAGAAAAATCTCTGAGTATTCTTGCATCGAGCTGTTCAAAGTCGAGTGCAGGCTTGAGGTCGATATAAATAATATATCTTCCCCTTTCCATTTCACGAAGGTGAGAGCTTGCGGAAAGCACCATTGGTCCCGAAACACCGAAATGAGTAAAAAGCATTTCACCGAAATCGTGAAAAACTTCATTATATGTGTCATTATCACGGACTGTTATCGAAATATTTTTAAGAGCAAGTCCCTGGAGTGAGCCTGTCCAGTCATCGGATGTGTTGACGGGCACAAGAGAAGGTTTTAACTG
>JAZSID010000047.1:0-44373 GCA_045533625.1 Acutalibacteraceae bacterium
AATGATGTTCTCGCATATCCATTATAACAGCTATTTTAAATTCTGCACTATATCTTTTTTGTTTTTGTCCTTTCTTTGACATAAAAATATGCACCTCCAAAAGTGTCTAACTTTTGGGGTGCATATCACTTTTATGGTTGCTACCTTTAATTTTTTACTGTTTAATTTCGTTCTGCTGTGCAACAACGCTGTCGCCACAGTATCTCTTACGAAGAACAGGCTTTTCAATTTTACCTGTCGGGTTGCGCGGTACGTCGCTGAAGATAATCTTTCGCGGTCTTTTATACTTCGGAAGGTCAAGGCAGAAGTCGTTGACATCTTCTTCTGTAAGAGTACATTCAGGCTTAACTTCGATAACAGCCGCCGCAATTTCACCAAGACGTGCATCGGGAATACCGATAACGGCAACGTCCTTGATTGCGTCGTTTTTACGAAGGAAGTCTTCAATCTGTACGGGATAAAGATTTTCACCGCCTGAAATGATAACATCTTTCTTACGGTCAACGAGGTAGATGAAACCGTCCTCGTCCTCCTGTGCCATATCTCCCGTGAAGAGCCAACCGTCAGCAAGAACTTCGTTTGTGGACTGCTCGTCGTTGTAGTAACAGGTCATAACACCGGGACCCTTGACAGCAAGCTCGCCGACGTCACCCTTTGCAACTTCGTTGCGGCACGGGTCAACAATCTTGACTTCCCAACCGAAACCTGCCTTGCCGATTGCACCGACCTTGTGAATGTTTTCAACACCGAGGTGAACACATCCGGGGCCGATCGATTCGCTCAGATCGTAGTTTGTGTCGTAATCGTGATTCGGGAAGATTGACTTCCAACGTCTGATAAGGCTCGGCGGAACGGGCTGTGCACCGATGTGCATAAGTCGCCACTGTGAAAGCTCGTATTCGGAAAGGTCAATGTCACCGCGATCGATTGAGTCGAGGATATCCTGCGCCCATGGCACAAGAAGCCATACGATTGAACATTTCTCTTCGGAAACAGCCTTTAAAATCCATTCGGGTTTAATGCCCTTAAGAAGAACTGCTTTACCGCCGACAAGGAATGAACCGAACCAGTGCATCTTTGCGCCCGTATGGTAAAGGGGAGGAATGCAAAGGAAAACGTCGTCCTTTGTCTGTGAATGGTGGTTCTGCTCAACGCGTGCAGCGTGAACAAGGCTTTCGTGCTTGTGGAGAATAGCCTTCGGGAAACCTGTTGTACCTGATGAGAAGTAGATTGCGCCATAATCTTCGTCAGTAATTTCAACCTTCGGAGCGTGAGTTGAGCAGTACTGGATAAGTGACTCGTAACTTTCTGCGAAAGTCGGACAACCCTCACCGGCATAAAGCCACATTTTAACCTTGGGCATTCTGTGACAGATTTCTTCAATACGTCCGATAAATTCAGGGCCGAAAACGACAAATTCTGAATCGGACTTGTTAACGCAGTATTTAATTTCTTCCGCTGTATAACGGTAGTTAAGAGGCACTGCGATTGCACCTGCCTTAAGAATACCGAAGTAAATCGGCAACCATTCAAGGCAGTTCATCATTAGTATGGAAACTTTGTCACCCTTCTTGATTCCGCGTGTCATAAGAAGGTTTGCAAAGCGGTTAGCCTTTTTGTTAAAATCTTTCCACGTGATTTCACGGCGGTAAGCTTCGTCAGGCTTAGCTTCAATAAGCGAATAGTCACGCCATGTCACACGGGCGCCGTCAGCTTCGTTTTTGGGGTTAATTTCAACCAGAGCAATATCGTCGGGATAAAGCTCCGCGTTTTTGTTAAGTATCTCTGTAATGGGCATAATTGGTCTTCCTTTAATTTGATTTCCGACAGTATAACACTTTAAAGCGGTAAAGTCAATACTTTACCGCTTATCTTTTTCAATATTTTTTAAAAATTCATCGAATTGTAGCCCCATTTGTCTGTTTCCTCGTATTTGACGTAAACTCCGCTGCCGTCAATTCCGAGAACGTCTTTGCAAATGTTGCAGATTTCAACCGTGAGTTTTTCGGCGTCGTCGGGATTGATTCTGCCGAGTGCGCTTACCTCAATGTAAGCGAGAGGGTTTGAATTGTCGCCTCTGAACCACAGTCTGCAGTTGTCTTCAAATCCGAGCATAAGCCACGCTTCGGTTTTGCCCGGAAGGATTTCAATTGCCTTTCCGAACTTTTCTTTAAGGATTAACTCCTGCTCTTTTGTGATGGGAGTTGTTGTTTTTGTTGATATCATCGGCATAGTGATTTCTCCTTACTTCATTAATTCCTGACGCTTTTTGCGAATAAGATTTTCTGCTTCGTCTTCGTCAGTCGTGTTGAGTACGCATTTTTCCATCGGACACATATCCGTCTTGTCACGGTTGATTATATACGGCACAAGCTCATCATAGGTGACGTCAATCGGCGTGTTTTCAAAATATTCAATCGCCTTTTCGCTTATAAGCTGAGCGTGAATTGCCGCTATTTTATATTTCGAAAGAAGCATTGCCGCCGCCTTACCGATAACCTTGTCCGCAACCGATGCACCGCAGAAAAATGACGGGTTTTCATCAATTTTTTCAAGTATCGGTGCAACACCGCGAGAATGTGAAATATAAATTTCTTTACCGTTGATTGCTACAAGTGTAGCTTTTTCGTTTTTTAAAATTTCTGTTGCTTCTTTTGTGGTGTTCATTTAAGGAATCCGCCTTTTTTAACAGTATAAACAATTGGTGGGATTACGATTAACTGCAAAACAATTCCGTAAACTCCCGTAACCGTTGCCGTAACGGCTGCCATAATTCCGCCTGCCTCAATGCCGAAGATTTTTCCTGCAATAACGAGCGCAATTGCGTATGCAAGACGTCCCGAGAGCATCGAAAGAACGAGTGAAAGCACAGTGCCGAGCTTTTTGTTTCTCAGTTTACAGATGTGATAAAAAATTCCGCTTGAAAGTCCGTAAACGATAAGCTCAATCATCATAAACGGCAGCCTTGCCGCTGTGGGCATACCCGTAATCAGGTAACTTGCAATTGGAGCAACAGCCCCGATAATTGATCCGTAAACCGGACCGAGCATAAAACCTGAAAGCAAAACGGGAATGTGCATCGGCAGAAATACCGAACCGACCTGCGGAATACCCGTCAGGTGGAAAATCTGCGGTAAAATGATACTGAGCGCAGTCAGCATCGCGCCAAGGGATATTTTTATAGTTTTTGTTTTACGTTTCATTTAAGGGAATCCATTTCTTTCTGAAGTTTTGCAAGGTCTTCTCGGATGCTGATTTTCTGCGGACATTTATCTTCACAAGCGCCACAACCGATACAGTTTTTAGCTTTTTCTTCGTCCTTGAAGCTTGCCCAACGTTCCTTTGCGTTTTCAACGTTACCGTAAACGGCATACTTGTTCCAACGGTCAAAGTTTGCGGGAATGTTTACTCCTGCAGGGCAGGGCATACAGTAACGGCAGTCTGTGCAACCGTTTCTCATTCTGCTGTTAAGTGTATCAGCAACGTCCTGAACAAGAGCTTTTTCTTCTTTATCAAGAGGCTTGAAATTGCCAAATGTCTTAAGGTTGTCCTCAACCTGCTCCATTGTGCTCATACCGCTGAGGATGACTTTAACACCCTCAAGTGTACCACACCAACGCATAGCCCAGGAAGCTGTTGTTGCGTCTGCATCCTTAGCCTTGAATTTTGCCTCAACCTCATCGGGAAGCTTTGCGAGAGTGCCACCCTTGACAGGCTCCATAACGATGATCGGCACGCCGAGCTTATTGCAAAGCTCAACACCGCGCAAGCCGGCTTGCTCACGGATGTCGATGTAGTTAAGCTGAAGCTGCACGAAATCCCATTTCCTGTATGAAATGATTTCTTCAAATGTTTCGTATTCATCGTGGAAAGAAAAGCCGAAGTAACGGATTTTGCCTTCCTTCTTAAGATTATCGCAATAATCAAGAATACCAAGCTCAAGAATCGTCTTCCACTTTTCCATATCAACAGCGTGAAGAAGATAGAAATCAACGTAATCAACACCGAGCCTCTCAAGCTGTTCGTTAAAAATTCTTTCTACGTCCGCAATTGTATCAAGCTTCCAGATGGGAAGCTTTGTTGCAAGGTAGAATGACTCTCTGTCATATTTTTTTAGCGCTTTACCGACGAAAGGTTCACTCTCACCGTCGTGGTACGGATAAGCTGTATCGTAATAATTAACGCCTGCCTCCATAGCACGGTCGAGCAAACGCTCAGATTCAACCTCATCAATTTTTCCGTCTTTCATCGGGAAACGCATACAACCGTAGCCGAGGAGTGAAGCCTCAGCACCAAGGTTTTCAAATTTTCTTTTCTGCATTTTAATAACCTCCTTGATAGGTAGATAACAATATAATTTTATCATACAGAAAATTAGATTTCAATATTTATGTTGAATTTCGGCAATTAATATGGTATCATATCATAAGTACGATTTAGAAGGAGGGATAGCGATGAGCGAACAGGCAAAGTCCGAAAAAAAAGAAAAGCTTCCGAAGCCGTTTGAAAAATTCATCTGGCTTCTGGTTTCCTGTGCAGTCGCTGTCGGCAGCTTCTTCTTAAGAACAGGCGATTTTGAAGCTCCTCTTTGGTTAAGTATTATCTGTGCCTTGGCTCTTCTTGCAACGATAATTATTGCAGCACAGAAAGTCAGCGCTGAGCGCGCCGCACTTGCAGAGGACAAGGAGAAAAAGCTGAAGTATATGCTCAAAACGGTGCTGTATTATCTTTACATATTCATAGCCGTAATCTTCGTTTTTATGGCAATCTGGATTGTAGGAATCCTCACGATATAACAGAAACACCACGTCGTGCGACGTGGTGTTCTTTTTTTACGGGATTAATAATATCGCATTACAGCGACAACCTTGCCGAGGATTGAACAGTCGTCAACAATAATCGGCTCGTAAGTGTCGTTTTCGGGCTGAAGACGGAAGTGTCCGTTTTCTTTGTAGAATGTTTTACAAGTTGCTTCGTCATCAACCATAGCGATAACGATTTCTCCGTTTCTTGCAAACGGAGTTTTTTCAGCGATAACAAGGTCACCGTCAAGGATACCTGCCTGAATCATACTTTCACCGCGTACGTGAAGGGCGAAAAGCGGCTTGTCCCTTGAAACAGTACCTGTGTACGGGAAATAGCCTTCAATCTGCTCAACGGCAAGTATCGGCGCACCTGCGGTAACAGTACCGAGAATCGGAACCTGTGTAACGTTATCTGCCTGACCCATAATACGGATTGAACGCTTGAGAAGCGGATCACGCTGAATGTAGCCTGCAGCCTCAAGAGCATCGAGGTTTGACTGCACTGATGAGGTTGAACGAAGACCGACCGCCGCACCTATTTCACGGACAGAGGGAGGCACACCGTCGGTGCTTCTTTCAACAAGAAATTCATATATTTTTCGTTGGGTATCATTAATCTGCATACTGAAATCCCTTCTTTACACTATTCTTGAGGCTATTATAACACACATTTTTTAAAAAAGCAAACATTTGTTTGCTAAAATGTATAAAAATTTTTTCTTTATTTTTTATTTATTTTGTGCTATAATAATAGAAAAATATGGCATAGGAGAACAAAATGGTTCGTTTTTTGAATAAAATTACTTTATTGATGTTAATTCTGATGTTGCTTTTCAACATTTTTTCAATAAGTGTCGGAGCTGTGTCGAGGGAAGAACTTGATTCAGCGGAAGAAATAATCTGTATTGTGCATAGAGGCGATTGGCACTCTTTCCCTGAAAATTCAGCAGAGGCTGTCAAGGCAGGCGGTGAGTACGGTTTCGTATCCGTTGACCTTAAGCTGACAAAGGACGGTAAGGCTGTCCTTATGGCCGACGACACAACCGACCGAATGGTAGTTGACTCGGACGGAAAAACTGTTTCGGGCAACGTTGCGGACAAAACATACGCAGAGTTGACGGAATTTTATCTCCGTGCGGAAAACGGCTCTGAGGACAAAGCGAGAACTGATTGCCGCGTTGCAGGTCTTGAATCCGCACTCTCTTTTGTAAGCGAAAATTCGCTTCTTATCCTCAACACAAAATGCGAGGATTTTGAAAAAGTTTATGCCGAGATAAAGGAACTCGGAGCAACAGAAAAAGTAGCTTTCCGTTTTCTTTCGGATTCAAATTCAGATATAATAAAGACAACTTCGGCACACGGTGATATCACCGTTTTCGGCAACTATCAGGGCAACATAATTTTTCTTGCAACTTCAGCAGTGAGCAAGGCTCTTGAAAACGGAATGAATGTTATTGAACTCGGAAGTAAGAACGGTAATGGTGTTCTTTACGACGAATTCCTTATGGAACGTTTTGACGAAAACGGCAGAGCAATGGTTTCAATGGTAAACGGCAGAAGCGGTAAACGTCCCGACAGCGAACGAGGCTGGGACGACCTTATCAGGCTCGGTTATTCCGTAATCGAAACCGATTATCCTGAGCAGTTCAACGAATACCTTGAACAGATTGAAAACGAAGAAAAACAGCTGAAGTATTACGTTGATTTGTATAAGTCAACTGACCTTCAGCCTTACACAACGGATTCCGAAAAAGCATTCGCAACAGCACTCGGAGAAGCAAAAAATCTTCTTTCAGGTATGGGTTCACTTTCTGAAATGCAGAATGCACGTCACGCATTACAGTCAGCGTATGACAATCTTACCCTTGGCGAGAAAAAGGCGGTAACACTCAAGTTTGAGTTCACCGCAGGACGGCTTATTGCAGTTGTTCTATGCGGTGGTGCAATAATCGCAGCACAGGTTTTCTTCTTCAGAAAAAGAGATAAAAACAAAAAAGCGCAGTAATATATTTTGAGGTGATAGGTTATGGAAAACAAAAAGAATATCAGCCTCGAAAGGGCTGACTACCCTGAACAGGTCGGCGTTTCTTCAAGAGAAATTGCCGAGCTTATCAAGGATTTTAAAGAAAATAACATTGAAGTCCACAGTATTATGATTTTAAGACACGGCAAGGTAGCGTTTGAAACGTGGGCAGACCCGTACGCTCCGGATATGCCGCACGCTGCATATTCCGTCAGCAAAAGTTTCACTTCTGCCGCTGTCGGTTTTGCTGTAAATGAAGGACTTCTTTCTCTTGACACAAGGCTTATCGATATCTTTCCTGAATACTGTGAGGGTGAGCCTGACGAAAATCTTCAGATTCTTAACGTGCACCACCTTCTTTCAATGCAGTCGGGTAAAAGCGTAAGCGTTTTCACGGACAAAGGTAAGAATCAGTGGATTAAGGATTTCTTCGATGCTCCGTGGAAATTCAAGCCGGGCGAAGGTTGGGAATACATAAGCGAAAATCAGTATATGCTTTGCGCAATGCTCACGAGAGTTACGGGTATGAGCGTTACTGAATACCTCACACCGCGTTTGTTTGAACCCCTCGGAATCGACGTTCCTTTCTGGGAGAGGGATATCGACGGCATTGAAGCAGGCGGATGGGGACTCTTCCTCAAAACAGAAGATATTGCAAAATTCACACTCTGCTATCAGCAGAAGGGTGTTTTCAACGGTCAGCAGGTTATCCCTGCCGATTGGGTACATAAATCACAGAAAATTCAGGCGGACAATTCTTCGGTGAATAAATCTCCCGACTCGCAGTCAGGCTATGGCTACTGCTTCTGGCGTTGTGCGGGTGTCCACGGCTACAGAGCTGACGGAATGTTCTCTCAGTTCGGTATTGTTGCCAAGGATCATGATGCATCGTTCATTATGACGGCAGGTGAGGTTAACGAGCAGAAAACACGCGACTGTATCTGGCGTCACTTCCCGAAGTGTCTTGTAGATATCGATTCGGAAGAAACACCCGAAGAAAGACCTGCATTGGCTCCGCTTGACGATGATCTTCCTGCAATGCAGAGAAGTCTCCTTGAAGAATGGCTTCACGGAAAGAAAATGAAGTTTTCAAAGAATATGGTTCTTTCTGCTGCAGGCTTCCCTGTAAGTATGCTCCCGATACCGATTGTTTATATGTCGGGTGACAAAGCAGGCGGAATTACGGACGTTGTTTTTGAATTTTTTGAGGATACCTGCACAATGAGCTGGGCAGAGGGCGACGAGAAAAATACAATCGTCTGCGGTATGGACGGCAAACCGCGTCGCAGTCCGATAACTCTTGCGCAGATGCCTTTTACGGCAAACTCTACTGCTGCATGGACAACGCAGAATGAACTGACAATCCATATGCGCCCGATTGAGGCTGTTTGTCAGCGTATAATCAAATTCACTTTTGATGAAGATGATGTTTCGTTCAGCCCGTCAAGCAAACCGCCGATAACGGCAATTGCTGATTATCTGAAACACGATATGGATCATTTCCTGCCTTCATTCGCACCGATTCAGACTCTTGGTGTTAAAGCGTTTGAACAGGCTCATCACGTGTTAGATGTTACTCATAAGGGTAAGTTCGTTGATGAGGATGCAGAAAAAGATAAGGAAAAGAAGAAGGAAAAGGACAAAGAAAAAGACAAGGATAAAGAAAAGGAAAAAGAAAAGAAGAGAGAAAAAAGAAGAGAACGCAGAAACAAAGATGCTAACATAAAACGTGTTGCTCAGTTCAGCAAGGTAAGCTTTGAAAACTTCTGTGACTCTTGGACAGATGACTTCGGCGGAACACCGGAAGAAATCAGAGCAATTTATGATGAAATCAAGCTTCCGAGAAGAGCAACTTCAGGCTCGGCAGGTTACGATGTTTTCAGTCCCGTTGATTTCACTCTTGAGCCCGGACAGACAATAAAAATTCCGACGGGTATCCGTTGCGAAATTGAAGAAGGTTGGGTTCTGAAGATTTATCCCAGAAGCGGTCTTGGCTTCAAATTCCGTCTGCAGCTTAATAATACCGTCGGCATAATCGACAGCGATTATTTCTACTCGGACAATGAGGGCCACATCTTTATTAAAATAACAAATGACTCTAATGAGGGTAAAGTTGTCGAAGTCAAAGCCGGTCAGGGATTTGCTCAGGGTATCTTCATTGAATACGGAATCACGTTTGATGACGATGTAACTGATGTCCGCAACGGCGGTTTCGGAAGTACAACGAAGTAAACGTAAAAAGGGTAAAGAATAAAAATGAATAAGGGGGATTGAAAAATGTCAGTACCGTATGTTATCGGATTTGTCGTTCTGTTTGTTTTGCAAGTAATTTCGAGCTGTGTTTTTCTAAAGGTTGAAATTCCGAAACCAAGCAAGAAATCATTGGCTCTGAAGGCAACCTGCTCGACAATCTTTTGTGTTGACTGCCATTCTTTCAATGTTTTGTGCAAAAAATTTCTCAAGCTATGCGTTGCTTATCTTGCTCGGTCTGTGCATTTCCTGGATAGGAGATTTTATTCTTCATTACAAAACGAGTGAAAACTTCTTCGTTGCAGGAATTCTTACATTCCTTTTGGGACATATCTGTTACATAGTTGCGTTTATGAAAGTACAGAATCTGTATTTCCCTGAAGCTCCGTTTCTCAGTATTGCCGAAGCTGTTCTGTTGATCGGCGGAGTGTGCTTCGGACAGTGCAGACTTCATGTGCTTAAGGCGGATTACGGAAAAGCATTTATCCCGTGTACGATTTATATGAACGTAATTATGGTTATGTTTGTCAAGGCAATTACTTTGAGCATACACTTTATGAAGGAAAGCCCGATAGAAAACGGACTTCTGACGGGAATTATACTTGCGGTCGGTGTGTGTATGTTTGATGTTTCTGATTTCACGCTTGCCTTGCTTCGGTTTACGCCGAGATACTCAACAAGCTACGGAATGAGAAAAATAAACGTCTGGACTTATTTCTTTGCACAGATGTGCCTTGGTCTTACAATTTTAAATGTTGCAGTATAAATTTAAAAGAGGAAGCGCTCGCTTCCTCTTTCTTTTTTGTATTAATATTTATCTACACCTTCAACATCTACGGTGAAAACTATTGCACCGCCGATTGTAACCTCAACGCCAAGGTCACCTTCTGTAAGACCGCTGCCGAGAGCTGATGTTGAGGGGACTGAACGCTTTCTTCTTTCGGAATTCTTTTTGATAATTTCCTTTGCCTTCGGAACATCCTCGTCGTCAGCACCAATAAGGAATGTCGTGTTGCCGACCATAAGGAATCCGCCAGTGGTGGAAAGCTTTGTAACACTGAATCCGTCCTTTGTCAATGCAGAAGAAACAACTGCACTGTCCTCGTTATTTACAATAGCAATAAGTAATTTCATAAAAAATATCCTTTCGTTTATACTGTTTTTAAATCTTCGGAGCTAACATATTATAACTCTTTTTATCAAGCTTTTTTACGTCAGGAACTTCGTAACGGTTGTCGTTTGCATCCTTGATAAGTACACGCCCGTCGTACAAAGGCTTGATTGCGGTTATATGGTTGCGGATTTCGAATGTGCAGATACCTTTATCTGTTTCAACAGTCCACATCCATATTTTAAATTTTTCGCTCATTTTTATAAAACGCTTAATTCGTGGCATCATATAATACTCGTTAAGACATCCCAAAGCAACGTCGCGTGATTCGGGAATCAGATCGTTCAGATCGCGGATTATGCCGATTTCGTTGCCTTCGGAGTCTATAAGAGCGATGTATTGTGTAAGACCTGTAATCGGGAACATTCTGTGCAGTTCAGCATTTTCGAACTTCTCACCTGAATAAAACTCTGCGTTAACAAATATGCGATCAACAGGTGTAAGCTTCAATGAACTTCCTTCAATATAGTTCGGCATATTTTGTCACTCCTTATTCAAAGTTTTCTTCTTCTTTTTTCTTCCTGAGCAAGTCGCCCATAGACTGAATTTCAATCAGCTTGTAATACTTGCCCTTAAGTGCCATAAGCTCTTCGGGAGTACCGCACTCAACAATTTCGCCCTTGTCCACAACGACGATTTTATTGGCTTTGCGAAGAGTTGAAAGACGGTGTGCGATCATAATTGTGGTACGTCCGCTTATGAGTCTTTCAATAGCACTCTGGATAAGATTTTCTGTTTCAGAGTCAACAGCGGCTGTAGCCTCGTCGAAGATTAAGATGCTCGGATTTTTAAGCACGGCTCTTGCGATTGAAACTCTCTGCTTTTCACCGCCGGAAAGGCCAACGCCTCTTTCGCCGAGCATCGTGTCGTAAGCGTCAGGCATCTTTGAAATAAATCCGTGAGCGTTGGCAACTTCTGCCGCATAAAGAACCTGTTCAACCTTGGTGTTGTTGCTTCCGTATGCGATGTTGTTAAAGATTGTGTCGCGGAACATCATCGGCTCCTGCTGAACGAAACCGATAGAATTTCTGTAATAATCCATATCGATATTGCGGATGTTTTCTCCGTCAACAAAAATCTCACCGTCATATTCATCGTAGTAACGCATAAGCAGGTTGATAAGTGTGGATTTGCCTGAACCCGTTGTTCCTACAATGCCGACGATATCGCCGGGTTCGATTGTAAGATTAATGTTTGAAAGAACTTTTTTAGAGCGGTCAAAAGCAAAATTGACATTTTTAAATTCAATTCTGCCGTCAAGTCGGGGCTCTGTGTTGCCTTTACCAAAGTTGTGTTCAGGTTCGGCATCAAGGATATCGAGAATTTTTTCAGCAGAAGCAAGAGTGTTCTGATATGTATCGCCGATATTTGCAAAGAAGTTGACGGGAGTGTAGAACATACTTGCGTAGGAAATGAACGAAACGAGCAAACCGAGAGTGATGTTACTTTCACCTCCGATTACCATTTCACCGCCGATGAACCAGATAACAAGCGAACCGCAGGTAACAAGGAACGTGATAACGGACGGGAAGATAGCCGCAGGAGCAGCAACTTTCTTGTCTTCATGGTACCATTCGTCACAGTAAGAGTCGAATTTGCGGATAGCACTTTTTTCGTTGGTAAATGCTTTGACTATTCGTACACCGGGAATGGTATCTGCAAGAATAGTTGAAATCGCAGAACCTCTGCGCCACAAGCGCATATATTTCGGCTTTATGGTCTTGGTGAAAATTTTTGCAACAATTACAACAGTAGGAATCGGAATAAGAGAGAATAAAGTCAGCTTCCAGTTCATACTGAGCATAATAATTATAAGACCGACGAGGGTAAATGCCTGGACAATTGCTTCCTGAGATATTTTCATAACAAAGCTCTGGATAACAGATGCGTCAGAATTGACTCTGTTGATAACGGAACCTGTTGAGATTTTGTCGTAGAAGCTCATCGGGAGATACTGTGATTTTGCGTATATGTCCTTTTTGATTCCCATAACAATTCTGTCGCCTGTAAGTCTGAGCTGGTAGGAACGCAGACCGTTGACTGCATACTGTACAATATATACGCCGACGAGCAACAGAATTATTGCAATAAGACCTTTTCGGTTGTGCTCGGGAATAACACTGTCAACGAGTGTTTTGGTTATGTACGGCGGCACAAGTGACATAGCTGTTGTAACAACAGACAGAATCATACAAAATATAAGCGAACCTTTTTCAGGTGCAATGTATTTGGCAAATTTGTTTATTATTTTTCCTTTACCGGAGCAGTTGATGCACTCGGCATTAGGCTTGGGGAGTTTACGTCCGCATTTAGGGCAGAAACTGCGCTGTTTGTTGTAAACAGCCTCAACAACCTCAAGCTCTTCATTTTTGTAGCCGTTAAGGTTTGTTACGTTGATGAAATTAGCGCCTGCATCGGCAACTTCAGCTGCTGCATACGAGAAACGGAGTAAAGCTTCGTATGTACCGTCCTTACGCTTGATTTTGAAAATCGCATTTCCGTAAAGACGTTTGATTTTTGCCTTTTCGATGTCGGAATATTTCGTTATTTTATATTCACTGTCAAGGCATTCGTCGAAGGTTATGACACTGTCTTTTAAAAACACGGCCATAGATTCTGCATACTTGCCGTTAAGGTTTAAGTCGCCTACAACGATAAAAAGTATGTCTTCAGGTTTCACGACAGAATACAGCTTGTCACGAAACCTGACGGGAATGGGCCTGTTGCTTATTTCAGCCATTTTAACACCCCTTTTTTGCTGGATTCAATCGGATTTTAGCAAAAAAAGATATAAAAGTAAATATATAATAAGGAAAATGTTGCACAAAACAAAAGACTTCAACATTGTTTAAAATATTGAAGTCAGAATGTTATGCATCTTCCCAATTGAATTGGGTGAGTTTTCCTGCACACAAAAGGTCAGGGTAGTCCCATTGACGAAGCACCTCGTAAACAGCGATTGCAACCGAATTTGAAAGGTTGAGGCTTCGTGCCGAGGAATCGTTAATCATCGGAATGCGGACACATTTTTCGGGATTTTCAAAAAGCAATTGCTCCGGCAAACCTTTTGTTTCTTTTCCGAAGAAGAGATAAACATCATCGTGATACTCAACGTCCGTGTGTCTGTGCTGAGCCTTTGTTGTGAAAAATCTGAATTCGCCGTCCTTGTTTTTCTCAAAGAAATCGTCAAGATTTTTATAGTATGTAATGTCAAGCAGGTGCCAGTAATCAAGCCCTGCTCTTTTTAATTTTCTGTCGTCAATTTTAAAGCCCATCGGCTCAACGATGTGAAGCCTTGTTCCCGTTGCGGCACAGGTACGCGCAATGTTTCCTGTGTTCTGCGGAATTTCGGGCTCGACCAGAACGATATTAAGTGTTGCCATTATTTCACCGCTTTAATAAATTTTTCTATCTGTGGTTCAAACTGAAGTCCGAAACCTCTCGGCTCGTCTGTCAGTGCCGTTTTTTGGACGCAGTCGCAGGTAAAGGACATCGCAATCTGAACGGCATCCGTAAATTCTTTACCGTTCATAATTGCGGAAACGAGCGACGATGCAAAAACGTCACCTGCACCGGGGAAACGTCCTTCGGCTTTCGGAGTGAAAAACATATTTGCCTTTCTTGTGTAACTGTCGTAAACGGCACAGCCGATCTGACCGTCTTCACTTTCAATTCCCGTGATGACGATTCTGCCCGTACCGAGGTTGCGAAGGCTTATGAGCAATTCTTTAATGTGATCTGCACTGTGCGGAGCCTGAGTACATTCAACTCCTGCAATCATCTCAGCTTCCGTAACGTTGGGTGTGATAACATCTGCCATTGCACAAAGAAAACGCATTTCGGAAATGAAGCTTTCGTCAATCTGACTGTAAAAATTGCCGTTGTCACCCATGACGGGGTCAACGATACAAAGCGTATCACTTTTTTTGAAATCGATTAAAAATCTTTTAACTGTTTCTGCCTGTTCCTTTGTTGCGAGGTAACCCGTATAAATCGCGTCGAAACGGATGCCGATATCTTTCCAATGGTCAGCAAAGGACTGCATCTTATCTGTCAGGTCTGCACATACGAAGCCTTCAAATTCTGTGTGCGCGGAAAAAATTCCCGTCGGCATCGGCACAGCCTGAAAACCGCAGGCGGATATAATAGGAAGTGCGACGGTAAGCGAGCATCTTCCCACGCAGGACATATCGTTAATCAATGCAATTTTTTTTTGCTTTTCCAAATTTATCATCTCCGAAAAAATCTAAAAGATATTATAACAACTCCAGCAGGAAAAATCAACATCCAGTATATTATTCTCTCTTTCGCAAACAATAAAAACGAGGAGGGATTTTGAAATGAAAAGCACAACTTCAAACGTAATGAAGGGTATCGGCGTCGGAATGCTTGTCGGCGGTGCAACAGCGCTCATCGGCGGTTCAATGAAGGGTTCAAAAAAGATGAACTACAAGAAAATGGCAAACAAGGCTATGAAAACTGCCAATAATATTATGGATACCTTTATGTAAGAAAAGACCGAGGCATTTTTTGCCTCGGTCGATTGTTGTTATTCATCTCTGTTGTTTCTGAGAATCTTGAGTGTTGTTGTCTTCGGGAATTCTGTGTCGCGTGTCTTTACTTTTGCAACCTGCTTGTAACCCGGAAGCTTCTTGTTGATTTCGTTAACGTCACTCTTGATTCTGTCTTTTGCATCGGGAACCTCAAGAGTGTCAAGGAAAAATTCTGCTGTGATAAATCCGTCTTCGTCGTAAACAACAACTTCCTTAACGTACTCAATTGTTGAAAGCTTATCTTCAATCTCTTCGGGAGAAACGTTTTTACCGTTGCTCAGAACGATAAGGTTCTTCTTTCTTCCGCGGAAGAAGAGGAAGCCGTCCTCGTCGATGTAACCGTAGTCGCCTGTCTTGAACCATTCGCCGTCGAATGCCGCCGCTGTTGCTTCGGGTTCCTTATAGTAACCCTTCATAACGTTCTTACCACGAACATAGATTTCACCAACGCCGTCCTCGTCAGGGTTATTGATTTTGATTTCGTTACACTCAAGCGGAGTGCCGCAGCTGCCGAACTTGAAGTGGTCGGGATTGTTGGCAGTAATAGCGGGTGAACATTCTGTGATACCGTAGCCGTTCACGATGTGGATACCAAGGTCGTACATACCGCGCTCGTATTTTTCATCAAGGTATGCACCGCCACAGATGATAAGAGCGAGTTCACCGCCGAGATTGTCAATGATTGTCTTGAAAAGCTTTCTTCTCTTGTCGATGCCGTACTTCATAAGGAAGTTACTGATCTTAAGACCTTTCTTAAGCTTTTCTTCTCTGCCTGTCTTTTTGGCTGTGAACCAGATTTTCTTGTAAATTGTTTCAACAGCAAGAGGAACACCTGCGAAGTTATGCGGATGATACTCTGCAAGGTCTTTCTGAATGTCCTTGATGCTTCTGCAGATGAAGCCCCATTCGGAAAGAAGACAACCTGTGAAGAGAGCGCTTACCCAGGAATATGTATGGTGAAGCGGAAGGAAGCCGATTGCGTGTCCGCTGGGTGCAGACTTAACACCTGCAAGTGCATCGGCTGCAACACTGCCCTGAGTGAGCATAACACCCTTACTCTTGCCTGTTGTACCTGAAGTGTAAACGATGAATGCAACGTCATCGGGCTTAACTTCTTCGTCAAGGTAGCTCTTGCCTGTTTCCTTTGCGTATGCGTGACCTTCTTCGATGATGTCGTAGTAATCCTCAAGCTTGATGTACTCTGTAAGAACAACGCCTTCAGTTTTCTTCATCATTTCGATTGAAGAATTGAAGTCCTTTGAATAGATGATAGCATCGCAATCACTTCTTACGATAACGTCTGTAAGGTCCTCGTCGGGAAGCTTCGGGTCCATCGGGATAACAGTCATGTTACCTGTGATAATTGCAAAGTAACAAGCAATCCAGTAGTAGCAGTTTTCGCTGAGGATTGCAACCTTTTTACCGCCAAGACCTTTTTTGTAAAGGTACTCACCGATACCTCTGAATTCATAGTTTACTTCGTTGAAAGTCTTGCTTTCAACTTCGTCCTTGAAGTTATAATATTTGTACTGTAATTTATCTCCGCCTGCCTGAGCGCCGTAGAGAACGATTTCTTTAGTTGTTTCAAAATTGGGGAGTGGGGGACATTTTCTACCGGCTACATTTGCCTTCATTGGTTTCATAAAAATACCTCTCTCAATAATTAATTCTCGTGTAGTATACCACAGTGTGTCGGAAAACGCAACAAATATAATACAAATTCATCATATTGTCTGAAAAATATTGCTTGAAAATAGCATATAAAAACAAAAACCGCCTTATGTGTTGCATAAGACGGTCTGAAAACTTAAATATTAAAGGAGCTTTGCTGCTGCCTTGTCAAGCATAATGATAACATCATCGTGCTGATTAAGGATTGAGCAGGGGATTCTCGGTGTGATTTCGCCTGAGTGCAGAGCCTTGACTGCATCAGCCTTAGCTTCGCCTGTTGCGATAAGAAGAATCTTCTTTGAACGCATAATTGAGCCGATACCCATTGTCATTGCATATCTCGGCATCGGAGTGTCACCGAAATACTTCTGGTTTGAGTCGATTGTGCTCTGTGTAAGTGTAACCTTGAAAGCCTCGTCTGTGAACTCGTCAGCAGGCTCGTTGAAAGCAATGTGGCCGTTTGTGCCGATGCCGAGGAGCTGAAGGTCGATTCCGCCTGCAGCCTTGATAGCCTCTGCATATCTCTTGCTTTCAGCGTCACAGTCGGGAGCGTTACCGTCAAGGAAATTAACCTTGCCTTCGTCAATATCAACCTTTGAGAAAAGGTTTTCGTGCATAAATGTGTAGTAGCTGTTTTTGTCGTTCTTGTCAAGGTCGCAGTATTCGTCAAGGTTGAATGTTGTGATGTCCTTGAAGCTGAGTTCGCCGTTTTCGTACATTTTGATAAGGTTCTCGTATGTAGGAACGGGAGTTGCGCCCGTTGCAAGGCCGAGAACTGCGTTCGGCTTGTTGTTTATAAGTTCCTTGTAAAGCTCAGCAGCTGCAACTGCGATTTCTTCAGCGTTTTCAAAAATTCTGGTTTCCATTTTTACTTCCTCCGTATTATAATGTGATTTCCTTCTGCTCGTCAGATGATTTGTAGATTGCGTCAAGAAGCTTTGATGTAAGAATTGCCTTGTCGATGTGTGCCTGGTTCGGCTTTCTTGTTTCAACAGATTCAACGAAAGCCTTGATTTCTGCAAAGTAGTCGAAGCCTGTTGTAGCAAAGTCAGTCTTGATTTCTGTAAGCATACCGTTCATTGTTGAGTACATTGTGAATTTTCCACCGTAGTAAAGACGAACGCCAGCCTTTGTACCCATAAAGTCAACGAAAGTTTCTGCCTGACCGATGTTCTGTGCCCACGCACCGTTGAATGTGATGTTTGCACCGGTTGTGCGGATAAATCCTGAAACAAAGTCGTCAACATCGTATGTGCCGTTTTCCTTATCTGAAGAGTCTTCAGCCCACATACCTGTGTAAACGTAGTTCTTCATATCCTTACCGAGCTTGCAGTAAGCTTCACCTGAGCAGGTAAGGGGAGTCGGGTCACCAAGGCAATAGAGTGTAAGGTCGAGGTAATGAACACCCCAGTCGATAAGTACACCGCCGCCTGATTTAGCCTTCTGTGTGAAGTCGCCGCCGAGACCGGGAATTGAACGGTGAGCGCGGAAGCTTACATAAACCTGATAAACCTCACCGAGATCGCCGTCAGCAATAAGCTTTCTTACGTGGTTAACGTTGTCGCAGAAACGGTTAACAACACCGATCTGAAGCATTCTGCCTGTTTCGTGAGCGACTTTCTGCATTTCGAGTGCCTCTTCAACAGTTCTTGCAGCAGGCTTTTCGCAAAGAACATCCTTGCCGTCGCGCATAAAGTCGATAGAAATCGGAGCGTGGAAATCGTTATGTGTACAAACAGAAACGATGTCGATATCGTCCTTGCCGAGAAGCTCTTTGTAATTATATACAGCAGTACCGCAACCGTATTTTTCAACAGCTCTGTCTGCTCTTTCGGGGATAATATCGCAGAAATATCTGACTTCGACATTATCGAGTTTAAGATAATTCGGGATGTGTGAACCTGAAATGTTACCGCATCCGATGATTGCAACACCTAATTTTTTACTCATAATATCACCTCAAAACATTGATAAAATTATTTTACCAACTTTTGAGAGAAAAGTAAACACAGATACGGCAAAAAATGTAAATAATTGAAAAATACATAAACAAAACAGGCTTTCGTTTTGCCGAAAGCCTGTTGAAATCAATATTTAAATCAGCGTCGCAGACCCTTAACTTTTGCCAAAGGCAAAAATTTCATATTGGCTTAGTCAATATTTCATCTGCTCAGCAGATTTCACCCGACCGAATGGTCGGATTTCATTGCAAGACATAGTCTTGCTTAGTACATTCCGCCTGCCTGACCTGCCATAGCAGCTGCTGCAGCTGCGTCTGCTGCCGGGTCGGGTTTGTCAGCAACAAGTGACTCTGTTGTAAGAACCATTGCAGCAACGCTGGAAGCGTTCTGAAGAGCTGAACGTGTAACCTTAGTCGGGTCAAGGATACCTGCTTCGAACATATCAACGAATTCGCCTGTTGCGAAGTTGTAACCGCAACCAGCCTTGTCGCTTGTCATAATTGTGTTAACGATAACTGAACCCTCAAGACCTGCGTTTGCGGCAATCTGACGTGCGGGTTCTTCAAGAGCCTTGAGAACAATTTTGATACCTGTCTTCTCGTCAGCATCTACTGTTGAATCAAGGAGAGCCTTGACAGCGGGGATAGCATTAAGAAGTGCAACACCGCCACCTGCAACAGTACCTTCTTCAACTGCAGCCTTTGTAGCAGCAAGAGCGTCCTCGATACGGAGCTTCTTTTCCTTCATTTCTGTTTCTGTTGCAGCACCAACACGGATAACAGCAACACCGCCTGCAAGCTTAGCGAGTCTTTCCTGAAGCTTTTCACGGTCGAAGTCAGAAGTTGTTGTTTCAATCTGAGTCTTGATCTGTGCAACTCTGTTTGCGATTTCTGCCTTGTCGCCTGCGCCGTCAACGATGATTGTGTTTTCCTTAGAAATCTTAACCTGACGAGCCTGACCGAGCATATCGAGAGTTGTTTCGCTGAGCTCAAGACCGAGTTCAGAAGCAACAACCTCACCGCCTGTGAGGATAGCGATGTCACGGAGCATATCCTTACGTCTGTCGCCAAAGACGGGAGCCTTGACAGCAACGCAGGTGAATGTACCGCGGAGCTTGTTAACGAGGATTGTTGAAAGAGCTTCACCCTCAACGTCTTCAGCTACGATAACGAGCTTCTTGCCACCCTTGAGAACCTGCTCAAGAAGCGGAAGGATTTCCTGAATGTTTGAGATTTTCTTATCTGTGATAAGGATGAGAGCGTCGTCAATAACGGCTTCCATCTTGTCTGTATCGGTTACCATGTAGGGTGAGATGTAACCGCGGTCAAACTGCATACCTTCAACGATGTCTGAATCAGTAACAGCTGTCTTTGATTCTTCAACCGTGATAACACCGTCTGCGCTTACCTTTTCCATAGCGTCAGCGATGATGTTGCCGATTTCTTCGTCAGCAGCAGAGATTGTAGCAACACGAGCAATGTCGTTTGAAGATGTAACGGGCTTTGAATTGTTCTTGACAGCATCAACTGCTGTGTCAACTGCAACCTTGATACCCTTTTTTACTACCATCGGGTTTGCGCCTGCAGCAACGTTCTTCATACCTTCGCGAACGAGAGCCTGTGCAAGGAGAGTAGCTGTTGTTGTACCGTCACCTGCAACGTCGTTTGTCTTTGTTGCAACTTCCTTAACGAGCTGTGCGCCCATGTTCTCAAACGGATCCTCAAGCACAACGTCCTTAGCGATTGTAACGCCGTCGTTTGTGATGAGGGGAGCGCCGTACTTCTTATCGAGAACTACGTTTCTGCCCTTGGGTCCGAGTGTGATTTTAACTGTGTTAGCGAGCTTATCGATACCGTTCTGTAACGCCTTACGAGCTTCCTCGCCGTAAATGATCTGTTTTGCCATAATATAAGCCTCCCTTATTCAACAACAGCAAGAATGTCGCTCTGACGTACGATGATGTACTCTTCCTTGTTGAGCTTAACTTCTGTGCCTGCGTATTTGCTTGTGATAACCTTGTCGCCAACCTTGACGTACATTTCAACTTCCTTGCCGTCAACGATACCGCCTGGGCCTACTGCAAGAACCTCAGCAACCTGCGGCTTTTCCTTTGAAGCAGCAGCGAGGATGATACCACTCTGGGTTGTTTCCTCAAGCTCTGTCATCTTAACCACAACACGGTCTGCAAGTGGTCTGATATTCATAAAAATTCCTCCTATGAAAAGTGTTTGAATATTAATTTGGCACTCCCTTCTCTTGAGTGCTAAATCTATTTTAGCCACATTTTCTGAAAAAATCAACCCCTTTTCTAAAATTTAACAATTTTATAATATTTATGTTTGTTTTAACCGCTTTACTACTAACTTAAATAGTGATATCATAACATATAGTAACGTAAAAGCAGGTGATCTGATGCAAATCGGAATGTCGTCCTCTTGCCTTTATCCTTGGACGGTTGAGGACTCTTTGAAAACTGTCGGCGAGCTTGGCACAAGCACGGCAGAAATTTTCTTCAATTCATATTGTGAGCTGAAAAAACCGATTATAAACGAGCTTCGCGCGATAAAGGATTATTATTCAACGGATATCCGTTCAATTCATCCTTTCACGTCGGCCTATGAGCCTGTACTTCTCTTCAGCGGATACAAGCGAAGATTGCTCGACGGAATTGAGTTTTACAAAAATTATTTTGAAGCGGCAAATGAAATCGGAGCGAAGATGGTTGTTCTTCACGGCGGAAAATCATATACCGGTATCGAGCCTGAAAAATATGCTGAAAATTATATTCTTCTGAATAATGCTGCACTTGAAGCAGGGATTCATATTGCACACGAAAACGTCCATGACCACCTTTGTGCAAATCCGCAGTTTATGAAAAAACTTGCAGATTATGTCGGAGAAGAATTCAGAATGGTGCTTGATATCAAGCAGTGCAGACGAAGCGGCGAAAGCGAATTTGATTTCATAAATCTTCTCGGTGACAAGATTTATCAGGTGCATATAAGTGACGGACTTGCAGGCAAGGATTGCCTCGCTCCGGGTACAGGTGAATACGACTTCAGAAAGCTCTTTGAAGCATTGAATAAAGTCGGTTATAACGAGAGTGCGCTCATCGAGCTTTACCGCCATAATTATGGCGAACCCGAAGAGTTGAAAATTGCAAAAACCTATTTAGAAAATCTCTAAAAGACAGGGGGCGATTTCATATGGACGGAAAAGATAGATTATACAACTCGAAATTCGGTGTGTTTAATCATTATCTGGGCGCAATGTTCTTTGGGCTTAAAGGCGGTCACGGCAAAGAGTGGTGCGAGCTGATTGAAAAGGCAGATATGAAAAAGCTTGCAGAGAACATCAGCCGAACAGGTGCGGGATACTATTTCATCACGGTAATGCAAAGAGGCAGATATATGCTTATGCCGAACGCGACTTATGATTCCATCGCAAAAACAAAGCCGGGCGAAGCTTGTGCTACACGCGATATAATCCCTGAGCTTGCAGAGGAACTTAAAAAATATAACATTGACCTGTATCTGTACTTCACGGGTGACGGTCCGTTCAAAGAGTGGAAAATCGGCAGAAGATTCGGTCTTACAAAGCACCGCAAAAATGCCGTAAAAACAAAATATGTCAGGAAATGGGCAAGTGTTCTTGAAGAATATGCTGTCCGCTACGGTGATTCGGTCAAAGGATGGTGGATTGACGGCTGTTACAGATGGATAGGCTTTACAGACGAACATCTGCAGATGTTTGCTGATGCCGTTAAAAAGGGAAACCCTGATGCAATAGTCGCGATGAATAATGGTCTTAATGACGTGCTTGTCAAGCAGCACCCGTCGGAAGATTTTACAGCGGGAGAGTACGAGGATTTCGTCTATGTTCCCGACAGAAGATTTTTTGACGGTGCACAGGCACATATTCTTGCACCTCTTGGTGTATCTCCGGACCCTGAAAGTCCGGGACGGGCATGGTGCAGTAAGGGTGTCAAGTATGATGCTGATTATATGACGGACTATATCAAGAGGTGCAATGACGCAGGCGCGGTTGTTACGGTGGATATCCATATTGACAGAAACTTTGATTTTGATGAAGAACAGGTTGCGCTTCTTCATAAGGTAAGAGAAAAGCTTGGATGAGCAGTGTCGGCTAACGACACTGCTCTTTTTTATAAGTCAGGTTGAAAATCTCGCATAAACATATTGAAATTTTATATTAATATATGGTATAATACCATAAATAATGCGTCATTATGCGCTAAGTGTAAGGAAGTGACTGAATATGAAGTGCCCGTTCTGTGGTTTTTCAGAGAGCAAGGTTATCGACTCGCGTCCGACTGATGAGGGCGAACGTATCCGCCGTCGCAGAGAATGTACGAGCTGCGCGAAGAGATTCACAACTTATGAGGTAATCGAAAGTGTGCCCATCATTGTTGTGAAGAAGGATAAGTCAAGAGAGTCTTTTGACCGTGCAAAGTTATTCAACGGTCTTTTAAGAGCTTGTGAAAAGCGTCCCGTTTCAATCGATACAATCGAGAAAATCGTTGACGAAATTGAACTCACTCTTCAGAATTCACTTGACCGTGAAGTTACTGCTACACGTATCGGCGAATTGGCAATGGATAAACTTAAGGATACGGATGAAGTTGCATATGTACGCTTCGCTTCAGTTTACCGTCAGTTCAAGGACATTAACACATTTATGGATGAGCTTGCAAAACTCCTTGGTGAGAAAAAATAATTTAAGTGAGATGATATTATGAGTAAGAAAGGTACAGCTGCAAAGGTTGCTTTGGGAGCTGCTGCTGTTATCGCGGTTGCAGGTAATATGGCTTGTGACTATGCGATCAAGCGTCCCGATCCTTTAAAGGAAAAAAAACCTGAAACACGGGAAGTATATATCAAGCGCGCACAGACAAGAGAAAGAAATAACCGTAACTTCTACAATTGCGAGCCGGAAGACCTCTCACTCAAGGCAATCAACGGCGACAATATGAGAGCCTGGTTCCTTCCTGCTGAGAAAGAGTCAAAGAGATTTGTTATCTGCGTTCACGGTTATAAGTGCAACGGACCCGACGAATTCAGCCATATGGCACCGTTCTATCATAATGATCTCGGTTATAACTATCTTCTTCCTGACCTTACGGCTCACGGCAGAAGTGAAGGCGATTATATCGGATTCGGCGCACCCGATGCAAAAAATATCCTTTTGTGGGTAGACTATCTTATAAACCGCTTTGGCGATGATATCGAAATCATCCTTCACGGTATTTCTATGGGTGCGGCAACAGTTATGAACTGTAACGAGATGTCACCGCCCGACCAGGTTAAAATTATAATTGAGGACTGCGGTTTCACAAGCGCATCTGAGATTATGAACCTTAAACTCAAGGATTTGGTAGGCTTCAAGTTTATGCCTGCTGTCAAAGTCGGCAGCCTCTTCAGCAAGCTTAAAGCAGGTTATTTCTTTGAGGAAAGCAATCCGCTTAAGAATATGAACAAGGCAAAGAACCCGATTCTCTTTGTTCACGGCGATCAGGATCAGGTTGTTCCGTTTGACCACGGAAAGCGCCTTTACGAGGCTTGTCCTGTAGAAAAAGATTGTCTGTGGGTTGAAAACACAACACACGCATTCAGCTATTACAATGCTAAGGATGAATACGAAGCAAAAATCAAGGCATTCATCGCAAAGCATATGGATAAAGTAGATTAATTAAACAAGAAGGGCACGGAAGTGCCCTTTAAATTTGGAGGCACTCAGAGTCACAATGGCACTATACAAAGATTTATCAAAAGACGAATTACTTTCACTTAAAAGTGAATTTGAAAAGAAATATGAAGATTTCAAAAAGCTTGGTCTGAAGCTTGATATGTCAAGAGGTAAGCCGAATAAGGAACAGCTTGACCTCAGTAACGGACTTCTTGATGTTTTTACATCAGAGAACGATTTTAAAACAGCTGATGGCTTTGACACAAGAAACTATGGTCTTCTTCTCGGTATTCCTGAGGCAAGAGAACTCTTTGCCGATCTTATGGGGGTTGAACCGAAGAACGTAGTTATGTACGGTACTGCAAGCCTTACAATTATGTACGACTACATTTCACAGTGTATGGTTATGGGTAGCGGCGGTGAGCCGTGGATGAAGCAGGGTAGGATTAAATTTCTCTGTCCCGCACCGGGTTATGACAGACATTTCCTGATTCTTGAGCATTTCGGTATTGATCTGATCGCCATCAGAATGAAAGATGACGGACCCGATATGGATGCGATTGAAGAGTTGGTAAAGGATAGTAGCGTAAAGGGTATTTTCTGCGTACCGAAGTATTCAAACCCCGACGGAATTACTTTCTCAGACGAGGTTGTAAGACGTTTTGCCGCACTTAAGCCGGCAGCGAATGATTTCAGAGTTATCTGGGATAACGCATATCTTGTGCACGATATCACAGATACTCCCGATGAGCTTCTCAATATTTTTGATGTCGCTAAGGAATACGGCAGTGAAGATATGTTCATTGAGGTCTGCTCAACTTCAAAGATCACCTTTGCAGGTGCAGGTGTTTCTGCTATTGCCGCATCAGAAAAGAACATTGATGCAATTCTCAGCAGAATGACAGTGCAGACTATCTCACACGATAAGATGAATCAGATGAGACACGTCAGATTTTTCAAAAATCTTGACGGTATTAAGGCTCATATGAAGAAGCACGCTGAAATTCTCAGACCGAAGTTCGAGGCTGTAACAAATGGTCTTGCAAGAGAGTTTGAGGGTACAGGTATTGCACACTGGAAGAATCCGAACGGCGGATATTTCGTAAGTCTTTACGTTATGAACGGTTGCGCAATGCGTGTCGGCGAGCTCTGCAAGGATGCAGGACTCACACTTACAAATGTAGGTGCAACTTATCCGTACGGTATTGACCCCTATGACAGCAATATCCGAATTGCTCCGTCATTCCCTGAGCTTGATGAGCTTAACAAGGCGGTTGAGCTTCTTTGTGTGTGCGTCAAGCTTGCGGCTGTTGAAAAGCTTTTGAAAGATTATGATATATAAAGAGTGGTTAAAATATGACTCATCCGTTATATAATGTCAGAGAATTCCATACATTCCGTGAGCTTCTTACGCAAAGTATGGCGATCTACGGCAAAAGTCCTGCGTTCAAAGTGAAAAACGAAATCGGTCAGATTGTTGACGTGAGTTACAATCAGTATCACGATGACGTATTTTCTCTCGGCACGGCTCTGCTTGACCTCGGTCTTAAGGATTGCAGAATCGCCGTCGCAGGCGCAAGCAGCTACAAATGGTGTATGAGTTATATGGCTGTTGTCTGCGGCGTAGGCGTTGTTGTGCCGACGGATAAAGAGCTTCCTTTTGCCGATATTAAAAGCATTCTCGAGGTTTCGGAATCAAAGGCGATTATTTTTGATAAGAAATTCGGCAAGAAGATTCTTGAACACCGTGATGAGCTTCCGAAGGATATGATTTATATCTGTATGGATAAACCCGAGGACGATGATGTAATTCACTTGGATTCTCTTGTAAAAAAAGGTGCTCAGCTTATCGCTGACGGAAACGAAGAGTATATCGAAGCAAAGCCTGACAGTAATAAGCTTGCTGTGCTTCTTTTCACTTCGGGCACAACGGGAATGTCAAAGGCTGTTATGCTCAGTAACCGTAATATATGCTCAGACATTATGTCGATTATGGGAATTGTTAAAATCAACAAGGGCGAAAAAATTATGTCCGTTCTTCCCATTCATCACACTTATGAATGCACGGTTACTTTCCTTTGCTGTGTATACGGCGGCGTAACCATCTGCTTTTGCGAAGGCGTACGCTATATTACGAAAAACCTTGAGGAATACAAACCGGATATCCTCATCGTTGTTCCTCTCCTTATTGAAAAGTTTTATTCGAGAATCAGGAAAGCACTTGAAAAAGAAAAGGGAGCAAAGGCAAAGATTAAAGTCGCAAGTAAGATTTATAAAGCGGCAAAGAAAGTCGGCGTTGATACAAGTGATCTCTTCTTCAAGAAAATCAAGGATGCTTTCGGCGGAAATATAAGGCTGATTATCTCAGGTGCTGCAGGCATTGACCCGAAAATTATCGAGGATATGAACAGCTTCGGTATCAAGACATTCCAGGGCTACGGTCTTACGGAATGTTCCCCGATTGTTATCTGCAACAGCGATAAGGAAAGCAAACACGGCTCAATCGGAAGGCCGATTCCGAACGTTGAAGCAAAGCTCATAAATTGCGACGAAAACGGTGTCGGCGAGCTTTGTGTCAAGGGCCCGATGATTATGCTTGGCTATTACAAAAACGAAGAAGCAACAAATTCTGTTTTTGATTATGACGGCTGGTTCCATACGGGTGACCTTGCAACGGTTGATAAGGACGGCTACTATTACATTCAGGGAAGAAGCAAAAATGTGATTGTCACAAGAAACGGCAAAAATATCTATCCTGAAGAGATTGAGGCACTTCTTCTTAAAGAAAAGGTTGTCAAAGAGTGTATGGTTGTCGGTGCTGAAAATGGCAAGGAAGATACAATTGTCAAAGCAAGGATTTTTCCTGATGTCAGTGCAATTTCAGCGGAAACAGGCAATGTAAATGTTTCACGCGAAGAAATTGAAAAGGCAGTAAAAAAAGCTGTCCGTAATGTTAACAGTCAGGTTGTCGGTTATAAGGCAATCAAAGAAACTGAAATTATGGAAAAAGAATTTGAAAAGACAACTACCGCGAAAATCAAAAGAAATCAGTAATAATATAAATTCCCTTCTCATAGCTTGAAATGAGGAGGGATTTTTTATGCGCAAAAAAAGAAGGACAAAAAGCAAGGTGCAGAATAACACGGCGAAAAATATTGCAATCAAAACTGCAATCGGTTCGGGTGTAAGTCTGCTTGTCTTTTTTCTGCTTGCTCTTCTTGCAGGATTTGTTTTATGGAAAAACGATGCAGATACAAATTCTTTTAAATATGTAATATTCGCTTTGAGTGCTGTTGCAGGTTTCATCGGCGGTTTTGTTGCCGTAAGACCGGTAAGGAAAAACGGCATCGCATTCGGAGCTTTGAGCTCTATTGTTCCGTGTGCCGTGATAATTCTTGCATCCGTACTGATTGCAAAAAGCGCTGTTTCAATAACAGGCTGGATTTTTATTGCGCTCTACATTATTTTTTCTGCAATCGGCGGAGTTGTTGCCGTAAATAAACGTAAATAAAGTTTACAAAATGCTGTTTATTGTGTTAGAATAAAGAAAAACACAATGGAGGCATGAACAATGGACTTTCAGGTTAAACAGATTTCTTCACTCAGTAAAGTTTACCTTGACGGCAAAGGTGAATTTTTTGAAATAAAAAAGGCTAAGGTGCTCAAGGGCGAACGCTTTTCATACCAGCTTGCATACAAATCGGACGAAAGATTTACTTCAACCGTAAAAATCGAATCCGTGCTTGAAAAATATATAAACATCCGTGCTGTCGGAAATGTTCCGTCAGAGCTTCCGTGCTATCCCGACAAGACACTCTATGCAGAGCGTACCGATCCGGGACTTTTTCCCGATGTTCTTTTCCCTATTGAAAAAAGTCACTTTGTAAAACCGAGCAATTGGTTTGGCTTGTGGATAACTGTTGAGCTTCCAACGGATATTGAAGCAGGAAAATACGACATCAAAATTAAGCTTTATAAAGATGAAGAAGAAATATCATCGAATAAATTAACTCTTACGGTTATCGATGCTGTTCTTCCTGAACAGACACTTATTAATACAGAGTGGTTCCATGCAGATTGTATCGCAGACTATTTCAATGTTCCCGTTTTCTCTGAAGAGCATTGGACTTATATCGAAAGCTTTATGGAAGCTTTCCTTAAGTGCGGAAACAATATGATTTTAACGCCTGTTTTCACTCCGCCGCTTGATACGGATATCGGCGGTGAGCGCACAACGGTACAGCTTGTTGATGTAAAAAAAGAAAACGGAACCTATTCTTTCAATTTTGATAAATTCCGTCGTTGGGTTGACCTTGCGAAGAAAATCGGCATAAAGTATTTTGAAATTTCTCATCTTTTCTCACAGTGGGGTGCTTTTGCCGCACCGAAGGTTATGGCAGAGGTTGACGGCGAATACAAGCGTATTTTCGGTTGGGAAACCGAGGCGGCAGGGGAGGAGTATACAGAATTTCTCCACACATTCCTGCCTGAGCTTATAAAGGTTATTGAAGAACTTGGAATTAAGGATGTAACCGTTTTCCACGTTTCGGACGAACCGAACGAAGAGCAGATTGAGTCTTACGCAAAGGCAAAGAATGTTATTGCAGACATTCTTAAAGATTACACGATTATTGATGCCCTTTCTGATTATGAATTTTTTGAAAAAGGATTTATCAAGCAACCGATTCCTTCAACCTCACATATTGAAGAATTTATCGAAAAAGGCTTTGAAAACCGCTGGACATACTATTGCTGCGGTCAGGGCGAAGATATGAGCAACAGATTTTTCTCAATGCCTCTTTCGGCAACACGAATCCTCGGCACACAGCTTTACATCCACGAAATTAAAGGCTTCCTTCAGTGGGGATTTAACTTCTACAATTCAGCTAAATCTTTAAGACACATCAGTCCTTACGAGGTAACGGATGCGGACTGTGCTTTCCCGTCGGGTGACTCTTTCCTTGTTTATCCTTACGAAAACGGAGCAATTATGTCTGTCAGAGGCGAAGTTATCTTTGAATCTTTACAGGATATGAGAGCAATGCAACTCCTTGAATCGCTCGTCGGCAGAGAAAAGATTCTTAAAAAGCTCGATAAGAAATTTGGCGATATCAAGTTCTGTTTCTATCCGAGAGGCACAGAAGCAACCCTCGCAATAAGAGAAACAATCAACGATATGATTGCGAAGAATGTATAAAATGTGATGTATAGATTCCGACAAATTCGGGGTTGTAGAGTTCTTTGATTTTGCTCAATCTTATTCTGTGGGCGTAGGGATGGGCCTCCCGGACCATCCGCAGATTCTGTTGAGTTAACGGACGGTCGTGGACGCCCGTCCCTACGACCTCCCCTCAAAATATTTCGTTGGGGACGACGTCCTCGACGTCCCGTTCGGATTTGTGTGAATTTAACGGTCGATTAGTGAATCGACCCTACGTTTGTTATTTCAAACACACCGACAAATCCGAATTTCTCACATAAAAAGCAGGGCATTGCCCTGCTTTTATCCGTTATTTTTCTTTCTTCTCCGTAAGGATTTTAAACATTTCTTCCGTTGCAAATGCAAGCTTTGTTATAACATTCTGTTTTGTCGGATAACAGAAAAATGAATCGTGCTGTGTTGAGATATCAAAGCAGTCAAGCGGCTCAATATGGCAGTAGTCATACTCGACATGGAGGCTGTAAAGGCTCTTTGGCGTACGCTGAACCCTGTACGGTTCGCCGTTGTAACTTCCCTCAAGGACGAAGCCTTCCTCAATATTATGGCGCACTTTTGCATCACCCATATAGTAATACTTCAACGCACCGGGCAGGGTGTAGACACGCACATCGTCCTCAAAAGAATATTTTCCTTCTTCAATTTCTTTGCGGACATTTGCTCTTTCCCATTCAAACCAGTCGGGAATGTGCGGAAACTCTGTTTCGCCGTCAAGTGCCTTAAGCTCGCCAAGCTCCGTGAGTTCCCATTTCTTCCCGCATCCTTCACAGAAAAGGTGGATTCCCTTTGAATTCATCTTTGATTCCGCCATACAGTGAGGACACTGATAAAGCACCTTGTGAAGTCCCTCAGCGCGGTAATCTTCAGTTATGCGGATGTTGTTTTCTTTCTGCCACTTGTATTCGTCATATTCCATTTCCTTGCGGATAACGGCATTAATTTCGTCAACGCTCATTTCTGCAACCTGCTCGGCGGTGAGAATCTGCTTCATAGTCGCATAAAGCGGAACTTTTTTCTTGCGTCTGAAGTCCCAGAAAGGCGCACGCAGATAATTTCCGTGATGAACAATAACGACAACAGGCACCTTGTTTTTCTTCGCAAGCTTGCCGATAACCTCGGGGATTATCGACTGCGTGCCGATAGGGGAATAACGTGCTTCGGGATAGATGCAAAGAACATCCTTGTACTCACGCAAAACCTTTGCACACGAACGCACAAGGCTGATATCCGTTGTGAACTTTCTTTTGCAGATAGATCCGATCTGCTCCATAACCCACGGCTTGTGATAGTAACCCTCAAGGGTCGCGATTGTATGCACTCTGTGCGGGAATGTAGCCTTGTATTTGATAGGAAAGTCGATGAACTGCATATGATTGCTCAAAAGCAGATACGGCGGTTTAAGACCTTCCATATTGATTTTTTTAACCTTACTGCCTCCCTTAACGGTTGCAACGGCAAGGTTTGATGCAATATATAAAAGCGATGTAAAAAAGAAATTCTGCCTCTTGGGAAGCTTTGATGTGTCATATTTCTTTACATCAGCAGGGTAGTCAATGTAATCCTTTATTTCGCTCATAAAATCACTTCCGAAATCCAAAGTCAAAGCGATTCTATCATATTTTAAATCCTAATGCAAGTGCAAAAAAAGGGAGATGGTGAAAACCATCTCCCTGAAATTTTATTAATTATTCTTCGTCTTCAATCTTAGCTTCTGCGATAACCTTTTCAGCAATTGCTGCAGGTGCATCTTCATAGCGTGTGAATTCGAATGTGTAGTAGCCTCTGCCTGCTGTTATTGAACGGAGAACTGTTGAGAAGTTGTTCATTTCAGCCATCGGAACTTCAGCAACAAGCTCCTGATACTTCGGCTCCTCTTCGGAAGCGCCCATACCGAGAACACGGCCGCGACGTTTTGTAACGTCACCCATGATGTCGCCGAGGAAAGCTTCAGGCATAATAGCCTTCAATGTACCAACGGGCTCAAGGATTGTCGGGTTAGCCTGCGGAACACCGTTCTTGAAAGCGATGCTTGCAGCCATCTTGAATGCCATTTCTGAAGAGTCAACGGGGTGGTAAGAACCGTCGTAAAGAACAGCCTTAAGACCAACCATCGGATAACCTGCCATAACACCCTTCTTCATGCATTCGTTAAGTCCCTTTTCAACTGCGGGGAAGAAGTTCTTCGGAACTGAACCGCCGACAACTTCTGACTCAAAGATAAGTCCTTCTTCTTCTGTGGGCTCAAAGCGGATCCAAACGTCACCGAACTGACCGTGACCGCCTGACTGCTTCTTGTGACGTCCCTGAACCTGAACTGTCTTACGGATTGCCTCTCTGTATGCAACACGCGGAACTGTAAGCTCAATGTCAAGGCCGAACTTGCTTCTGAGCTTGGAAACGATAATGTCAAGGTGCTGTTCGCCAAGACCTGAAAGAACCTGTTCCTTTGTTTCCTTGTTCATTTCAAACTTGATTGTCGGATCTTCTTCAAGAAGACGGTTGATAGCAGAAACGATCTTCTCTTCGTCGCCCTTCTTGCAAGCCTTAACAGCCATTGAAAGACAAGGTGTCGGGAACTTAACGCCGCTGAGTTCAACAACATTGTTAGCTGCACAGATTGTGTCGCCTGTCTTTACGCAGTTGAGCTTTGTAACAACGCCGATGTCGCCTGCAGGAATGCACTTGCAGTCTTCAGACTTGTTACCGCGAACTGTGATGATTTTACCCATTCTCTCTGTTTCGCCTGTACGAGCGTTGTAAACAGGAGTTTCGGGAGTGATCTTACCGCTGCTTACCTTGAAGTAAGACATCTTACCAACGAACGGGTCAGCAACAGTCTTGAAGCAAAGAGCTGCAAGAGGACCGTTTTCGTCACAGTCAACGTCCTTACCGCCTGCGTATGAAGCAGCGTCAGGAGCTGAGTATGCAAGTTCGTCCATAAGTAAGTCTACGCCGTCCATTGTGTAACCTGAACATGCATATACGGGATAAACTGAAGATTCGTTAACGCCCTGGTTAAGAGCCTCAATGATTTCTTTTCTTGTGAATTCTTCGCCTGCAAAGAATTTTTCCATAAGGTCGTCGCTTGCAGTGGCAACAGCTTCTGTAAGGATATCAAGCATTTCCTTGATCTTTGCATCGTCGGGCATCGGGATTTCTGTTGCCTTGCCGTCCTTGTATTCAAAGCCTTTGCGTGATGCAAGGTTAACGTATGCCTTAACCTGACCATCAACTACATAAGGAACGATAACGGGACAAACAGCACCGCCGTGAACAGCACGTACTTCTTCAAATGTCTTGTAGAAGTCAGCGTTTTCCTTGTCACAACGAGTGATGGCAAACATCTTACCGCGTTTTCTTGCAGCCTTGAATGCCTTTTCAGCACCAACGTCATACTTGTGGCCTGCACCGAGAACGATGAGAACACATTCTGAAGCTGTGATACCTTCAGCCATTTCACCTTCAAAGTCGAAAAGACCCGGAGTGTCGATTATATTAAGTTTGCAGTCTTTCCATTCAATGGGAGCGAGCGCTGTTGCAACAGAAACGTGGCGGCGCTTCTCTTCGGGATCGAAGTCGAGAGCTGTGTTGCCTTCCTCAACTCTGCCCAATCTGTCAGTAAGACCTGCAATATAAAGCATAGCTTCTGCGAGTGTTGTCTTGCCTCGGCCTGCGTGACCTGCAAGAGCAACGTTACGGATGTCTTTCGCGTTATAGTTTTTCAAAACAAATTCCTCCTTTGTTTCTGAGCGTCAGGTTATATTTGCTGTGGTTTTTATGTATTAAAAATCATCCTGCTTACCTATACGTCATGTTGCAACTATATCACATATTAACAGAAAAAACAAGGGATATTTAAAAAATATGTATAAAATATTTAAAAAATCACCAAAAAATTACGGCTGTGAGCATTGTAATAAAGCCCACAGCCGTTTTGTGTGAATTTTAAGTTGTCTATTTTGTGTAAAGTGACGGTTTTTGAGGATTATTTAACAATACCTGGGTTGTAATCCTTTGTGATGTCTTTAGTGCCGACAGAAATCTGAAGGATTGCAAGCGCATCGGATGAATTGATTTTACCGTCACGGTCAAGGTCACTTGCATCAAGCTTGCTGCTGTCTTCCATAACAGCAGACTGAACAGAATGCTTAAGAACAGCAAGGGCATCGGAAGAGTTTATCTTGCCGTCGCCGTTGTTGTCACCTCTGACAACAATCTTATAAGTATAAGAGCCGTTTTCGTTGACAACCGTAAATTCATTACCTGTGCCGAAAACTTCGGGAGCCTTAACTTCGCTGAAGTTTGCTGACGGAAAAGCTTCCATAATAGCTGCGGCATCAGGAGCTTTAGCCGGATCTTCGCTGTAAATGATAATGAATTTATTAATGTGGTCAATTACTGATTTAACGATGAGGGAGAAGAGAGGATACTTGTCACCGTCAAGAGCTTCAAACTTGAATTTGTTGAAGTTTGCGTATTCATCAGCAGGAGTTGCGATGTATCCGCGGACGATGAAATCAGGATTTAAAGTAAACTCGTATTCACCGAGAAGGTTACCGTCTTCGTCCATCTTTTCAGCCACTGTGTAGCCGAATGATTTTTCACCGATTTCAGCGAGATCTGTGTTAAGTTTAATTGCTGCACAAGGCTTGTTTGTAAGGAAAGCGTGGTCGCCGATTGATGTAATGCCTTCAGAAACGAGGATTGTCTGAATGTCGTACTCTGCAAAAGGAACAGCATCGGGTGTATAACTCGGAATTGCGCCTGTACCGCTTACGGCAAGAGTTTTTGATTCTTTGTCGTAAATCCATGAGATTTCATCTGTGAGCTTGCCTTCTGAAGCAACAAAATTGCCAAGTGAATTGAATTTCAGATTGTTGTTGGTTGCATAGGTAACAGCAACTGTTCTGTCATAGCCTGTGATTGTTGTACCTTCACGGAGTGTCGGTGTGCCGTTTTTGTCGTAATAACCGATTGCGTTTTCGCCGATACTCTCAATGTTTCCTGAAAGAGTGAAGTCAGCAGCAGGTGCGTTATAGAACATATAACTGCCGATTTTTGTGATTTTTTCGCCAATTACAACCTTTTCAAACGGTAAGAGGTTGAAAGGAATAAAATCTGTATTCTTGTAGTTTGGTGTTGCGCCTTCACCGTTGATATAGAGTGTCTTGGTTTCTTCGTTATATTCCCACGTTAATTTTTCATTGCAGGTTCCGCTTGTAACATAACCCAAAGAATTGAATTTTAAATCGTTTGCTTCGGCATAAACGATAATCGGAGTATTGGCGTAGCCGTTAATTGTAAAGCCGCTTACTTTACCGCCCAACGAGCCGTATCCGAGAGCCTTTTTACCGATTGAGGTTACTGTTGCAGGAATTGTGATTTCCTTAAGCGCAGGGCATATATTGAATGCACCTTCGCCGATTTCTGTAAGGTTTTTGGGAAGTGTAACGGATTCAAGTGCACGGCAACCGTTACATACGTTATCGGGAAGCTTTGTTAAAGAATCAGAGAAAGTAAGTGTTTTAATCGCACGGCAACCGTCGAAAGCACTTTCTTTGATTGATGTAAGTGTAGAGGGAAGTGTGAATTCCTCAAGCTTTTCACAGCTGTAAAAAGCACGTGCCCCGAGAGTGGTGAAGCCTTCGGGAAGAAGAGCCTTTTTGAGTGAAGTACACATAGAAAATGCTGCTTCGTCAATGGTCTTCAATGTTGCAGGGAAAGTGATTTCCTCAAGGGATGAACACTGTGCGAAAGCTTCCTTGCCGACAGACTGTGTAACCGGACTGAGAGTAACGTTTTTAAGCTTTTTGCATTTTGCAAACATACTCTCATTTACTCTGTTGACTGAAGAGGGGAGAGTTACACTCTCAAGAGCGCTGCAGCCCATAAAAAGTCCTTTACCGAGGACCGCAACTGTTTCGGGAATTTCAACAAACTGAAGGCTGTTGTTGTAACAGAAAGCGTAATCGCCGACACCTGTGATATCCGGGCCGAAAACAATACTTGTGTATTCAACATCTTTCCAGGGGTACTTAAGAGTAATTTCTCCGTCTGTAATGTAGTCGTTATAGTCAGGGATTGAGCCCTCACCTTCAAAGCTGAGAACTTTCGTTTCAGTGTTGAAGCTCCAAGTAACGTTTGTTCCGGGAATGATATTGCCTTCTGCAAATGCAGTAACAACACCTGACATAAGCGTTGTAAAAATAATACATACAGAAAGCAAAACAGAAATTGATTTTTTCATTCTTACATCTCCTTTGCTATCGGGGCAAAAAGAATAAAGCCTTCTGCCCAATTATATTAACTACCAAATTAATTATATTGGATTTTCACGCTTATGTCAACGGAAAAAAGAGGTCGGAAAACCGACCTCTTTGAAATTTATTTAAAAGCTATGAAATTGTACGAAATACCCATCTCATTCAAAGCAAGAGTTGCACCGCCTGCTGTACCGTTCTGTGTTCTGAATCCGTTTGAGGTTATAATAATTCCCATTGTTGAATCCTGAAGAGCCGTGGCAAAATATGTTTTTGCCGTCGAAGACGAAAAATTTACTCTTACGGCAGGAAAACCCGGAACGAAAGCAATAACAAAAGACGGTCTGAAACCGAGAATCACCGTTTGCGAAGATTCTCCGTCACCGAAATAAGAACCGGTAACAAAAGGCTCGTTCCATTTAAGCTTGTCCTCGGAAGTGACGTGGATAACATTGTTGCGGATGTGGCTTCCGCAAAGAAGCTCTTTGTCAAGAAAGGATGCAAAGTTTTCGTCCGTGCTCTGGGCAGGGCAGAAATCGGCTTCCATTAAAAACCAGCCGGTCATAACGAGCGCATCCGTGTCACGGTCAGATTTGATTTCTACGCAACCTGATTCAAGTATGTTCAGGTTAGTGCGGAAGGTGAGTGCATTTGCAATACGAGTGAAAATATCGTGACAGGTTTGTCCGCCCATTGAAAACGGAATACAGATACTCAGGTTTGCTTTAATTTTTGCAAGCCTGCAGTATTCCTGCCTTTCAAGTACACCGTCATCGTTCGCGACGAATTTGTCAACGATTTCGATATTTTCAATTCCGACGGCAACGATGGACCTTCGAAGAGGAACGGCCTTGTTAACGGGAGGATATTCAACGAAAAACTTGATATCTTTCATATCATCCTGAGAAGAAAGCCAGTCAACAATCTGTTGAGGCAAAGAAACAATACTGTCCATCAATCCACCTCCACAATTTCTCTTATGATTGCCCAGACATAAATTACCTCGTTTTTGAAGTAAACCTTTTCGCTTCTGTCAACGGTGAATTTCTGTGAATTGGATTCAATCCACTGCTCGTCGTTGAGCCTGCTGACATCGTGGTCAGGCGGACCTATATAAAGGTAATGACCCTGACTGTTGAAGCCGATAACTGTATTGACGCCGTTAAGGTACATTTTGTTTTTGTATCTCAGCGGCTGGATGAAGCCGCCGAAAATCGGCGTGCTCCACCCGTCTGAACCTTTGAAGGTGATTTCCTGACCGTATTTTTCAAATAATGATGTCAATGTCATGGTATCACCTTTATCTTTACGTTTTCAAAAGCAAATCCGTTGTCCTGACAAAGCGGTATAATACTCTGAAGAGCTTCGTGGTAAAGCTTTTCTGCTTTGTCGAGGATTTTTTCGGATTTACTCTGATTGCCTTGTGTAATGCTGACGTCGCCTGCTTTGAAACTTGTAATTCCTTCGCTGACGGAAGAAGAACTTCTTTTGAACGAAAGCTTGTAGTAAGCATTAGCGGCGGCAGCAGAAGCGATTCTTGCATCTGCACGGTCAGCATCGGCCTTGAGCATGGAATTGATTTCGTTAAGGGAAATTTTGCAAAGTGAAAGGATTTCATCTTCTTCGTTTTCTTTCCAACAAGTCAGGTGTGAAAGATAATCTTTAACTTCCCATGCTGTCATATTTTATTCACCTTCAATAATTTCGCCTGTTTCGCCGCTTGTGTTGAAGCCCTGAGCAGAGAGTGTCTTTACGCAGCCGGGAAGGATTCGGGCGAAACCTGTGATTGATGTAATGGCAATCTGCTCGAGCTGTCTGTCAACAAGCTTGCCGTAGTCAGTTTCAATGTCGCCGACCTTTACCATTTCAAGAGCGCAGTTCTTGTCAAGACCGATCAGCATATCGGGGTTTGTCACGAAGCTTGTCTTGATAAGGTTAGCACCGAAAGGTGTGATAAGCTTGCCTGTACCGTGGAAATTAAGTCCTGCCGCAGCATCCCTGAATTCCTCCATCTTGAGAAGGTTGTTAGTAACGTTTGTTGAAGCAAGGATTGTGTTAAGCTCATACGGTGCGAAGTATGACCAAAAATCGATGAGGTCGGCATATGTGCAGGGTGATGATCCTGCTTCAATGTTTTCTGCACGGTTGCCTGCGTTTTCGCTATCACCGTTGAGAAGAACATCAACAGCATCTGCCATAAGGCTCTGTGCAAGGTAAGCACCGATCCTCTTAAGTGCGATTGAAACAATGTCAAGGCGCTGGAAACGAAGCACATCGTAAGATGTTGTAATCATTCTGCCGCGCTTCTTGAGGCGGATTGTTCTGTCGCTGACAGTAAAATCTGAATTCTGAAGAACCTCGCCCTCAGAAACAACGTTCATTGTCGCATTGTCGGATGTCATCTGCAAATCCATAACGCGGTAGTCCATAGAGTCGATGTTTGTTGTTGCGGCAACGATATCGGGAAGAAAGCTTGCTTCATCCATACCGTAACGGACTGCACGTGAAACATATTCGGGGAAAAGCACAGCTGCATCGCTTGTCTGGAAAAACTTGCCGACTACTGAACTGTCTGCGCCCGTCGGCTTGATGTTGAATCTCTTGAGCTGTCTTTCGTAAGCGTCAAGTCCCTCAAGCTCTGTACCCTTGTAATTTTCTGTCGGGTCAAGAGCCTCAAGTGTCTGTGTAAATGAACGGCCTGTGCCGTACATGCCTTTTTCAAGTCTTATATTATCAAAACTCATTTCAAGTCCTCCTTAAAATTTGAATTCATTGTTGTTTGTAATGTTGTTTTCTTTCTTTGCCTTAAGCTGTGGCGAAAGGGGAATGATTTCGCCTGCTTTAAGCCTGAAAGCGTCCCTTAATTTGATAAGCTCTTTCGTGTCTGCTCCTGCGCACATCTTTTCAAGACTTTCACTGTCAAGCGAAGGAAGGGTGATTAAAGCGAATTTCGTAATCTCACCCATAAGTGAATGACGGAAGCTTCTGCCGTCTTCAGCCTGCTTTTCAAGGACGGAAATGTATCCGCAAAGCTCCTCCGCCTGCTGACGGTCAATCTTTACACAATCTCCGCTTTTAATCGACTTGATAAGATTATGCGTGTGCTTATATTCACTTTCAAATCCCTTCGTGACACCTGCATTCACCTGCGCCGGAATTGCAACGAAAGACCATTCGTATGCGTCATTGATGTCCGAAATAATACAATGGCAGAGCTTGCCGTTGTAGGTTTCGCCCTTGACGTGGTTACAGTTTCCGTAGCGGATATCGCCGCCGCAGACTGAGCAGGTAAATGTTTTGGCAGAACAGCTTACGCTGACTTCCTTTTTGATTCCTGCATCAATTTCAGCGATGAGGTCTGCATTTTTATTTGTGCGCGGCATATAAGCCCTTGCCTTGACGCAGGTGTATTCATCGCCGAGCGAAGTTTTCTTTTCGGGATATCTTTCGCATTTTGCGGAAAAGATACGGGCAGTCTGGTTGCCGCTACCGGGATTGTGGTCAAAAATTCCTGTTACGCCCACAAAAAGAACGGCCATTTTTTCAAGCGCTGCAATATCGAAGCGCTCACAGTCGCGGTCAACCTCGTTATCGCAAAGGATAACGTTAAATGTATAAACTTCCTCTGCCGTAAGCTCCTTGACGGTCAGCTTGTTGATAAGCTTCAAATCCTCATCTGTGACCGTGCAGGGAGAAACACTTGATTTAAATTCTTTATTCATTGTTTTTCAACTCCTGTTCGATCTTCTTGCTCTGCGCTCTGTAAAGCGCGGCTCTTGAAAGCTCAACCTCATCCTGAAGCGTGATATCGTTCCAGATGACCTCAGTTTTTTCCTGAATACCGTTTGAAACGAGCCAGAAACGGCAGATTTTTTCAATAACGGGAGTCAGGATTCTTCTGTAAGCCTCAAGCTCACTCGTCAGCACATCTGCCTGCTGAGAGGACATTCTTTCCGTTGCCGACCAGTTAAGTCCGAGCATAAACGGAGGAATGCCTGTTTTTGCAATAATCTGTTCAAGCATCTGACGGACGGGGACCTCACTGTCAAGAATCTGGTTGTCTGCGCCGATAGCTTTGATGCTCACGTCACCGACAGCAACGAAATCGCGGATCTGCTTGCCCGATTGCATAGCTTCGCTCCATTCGCGAGCGACCTGCTGTGCTCTGTCTTTTGCATAAGCCCTGTCAACAACATCATTCTGCGGCTTGTATGTAACTGCAAATCTGACGTTGCCGACTCTTTCCCAGTTGATGCCGATTGTGTTGTAAATCTTCATAAGAATATTACTTACAAAGGGCAGACCTTTCATAATCGAATTTCCGCAAAGCTGACCTGCATCAGGATTGAGGACGGAAAGGGTTACAAGCTGAGGGTAGGCGACGGGCGTCGTTTCATAGAAATTCTTAACGCATACAATGGCGGAAATCCCGTCATCACCGCGCTTTAATTCAATATCGTCAAGGTCAGCGTTGTAAAGAGCCGCGAAGCTGCCGTGAGTGTCCGTAACAATTTCGCCGACGGCTGTGCCGAAGGTCAGAAGCTGTTCAAGATAGGTTGAAATAAATGCCTCTATGCCCTGCTGATTGCCGCCTACGCAAACATTCCTGAGAAAGCTGTTGAGAGCTGCCGTTGTTGATTCCTTTGAACATTCAACCGTAAAGCCGCCCGTAAGACGGACGATTTTGTGGATTGCGGCATCAAGAACAGGTACAGCCTCGCGCAATTCCTTGAAAAGTGAATTCTGCGCCGTGGCAAGCGGTACATAGTTATCAAGTCGGTCGAAAGGATTGTGTCTGTAAGTCTGAGGGACGGAAACTGCAGTTTTTGCAGAAGATAATTTTTTGAAAATTCCCACTTAAACTCTCCTTTCAAAATAATGGGAGAGTGCATCTAACGTGATACACTCATAACGAAAAAGTCGTTATCAGGTGCGTTTAGCGCCGTCGTGACGAAGTATCGAAGGTCGTCCATGGCATGGTCATTCTCCTTGCGCGGTGCATCTCGGACAGCTTTTTCGTCCCATTTATAAAGAGAAAATTCTCTCAGCGTGTCCTCACATTCGGGCGAGAAATAAATGGATTCTTGCTTGAGTGCGTCGGACACCTGACGGATACCGTCAAGAACATCGTTTTTAGCCGGTATAACGGTAAATCTGCCCTTGCGGCGGATGCATTGAATGAAGCTTGCGGCGGACGGGTCAACGATAACAGCTTCGGGTGTAATCGTACCTGCCAGCTTTTCAAGCTCCTCGTAATGCTCTATATCCGTCCGCTGTTCACCCTCAGAACGCGAATTATAATAGTATTCGCGGATTCTGTACCATTTGCCGTTGTATTCACCCCACAAGCCGAACGAACACGGGTTAACCGTGCCGTAGTCGCAGGAGATGTAATAACGGTCAATAAGACTCGGGTCAGGCGGTTTACGGACGTGGATTTCAGACGAAAACATCGGGTAAACGGTACCCTGTGCCGCAACCCATTTACCCTCTACAAATCTTTTGTAAAAAGCACCTGAATAAAGGCTTTCGTAACGCCTGATTATTGCAGGTGTCAAGGCAGGATTATCGCGCATTGTAAAGTGAAGGTAAAGGCAATTTTTCTCCTTTGCCTTTTTAATCCATTCGCGGTAAAACCAATGCATGGGATGCTCGGGGTTGCAGTTGAACCACATTTTTGAGCCTTCAAGCGAACATCGCGCGATTGCCTGCTCAACGAAGGAACGCGGCATAAGCGCAACCTCGTCAAGCAATACACCACCGAGTGTCATACCCTGAATCAGCGAGGCTGAGCCTTCGTCCTTGCCGCCGAAAAGGTAAAAACGGTTCAGTTTGTCTTTGTACGTGATTTCAATGAAATTCTGCGAAGCCTTCATTTTCAAGCCGAAGCCAAGGGAGGTTAAAATTGGTGTCAACGGTGTGATTACGTTGCGTTTAAGTGATGCTATTGTTTTGCCGCAGATTGCAAATGAGGTTTCGTTGAAATCGTAGAAAGTCCACGCGACAAACGAAAGGGACATACAAACGGTCTTGCCCGAACGGACGGCACCGTCGCATATGATTGCGTCGTAGCGATGCTTGTCGGAATTACGGCACCACCAGGTAAGCACGTCAAGCTGCTTGGGCGAAAATTCAGAAAAGCTTGCGAGTGCGCTGTTACTCATCTTCGCTTACCCTCAATGCGGCAGCACTTTTTTCAAGAGCGAGGTAAAAGGGCAGGGCAGAGTCGTCATTCTTTCCGCCGCTGAGCGCTTCAAGATGCTCAAGAGCTTTGAGACGGTCAAAGAATTTGATTTCAATTCCGCCTCCCTTTGGCTTTTTGATTTCGCTGACGTTAAAAAGCTCAAGTCCTTCAAGTTCATACTTGTCGGGTTGTTCATCGTAATAAACGAGCTTGAGTGCATCGGCAACCGAGCCAAAAGCCAACTGACGGTAGCCTGAAATGACCTCCTCTGCACTTACGAGCCTTGTGCGGTCAATATGCTCAATCTCCTTGCGGATTTCTTCACGTGCCAGAAGCTTGACTGCACTCCTGTGTGTAAGTATCCCGTAGCCTGCCTTTGCCGCCGCATTTCGTGCGTTTCTTGTTTCGCAGAAATAAGAGCAGAAGAGCTTTTCTTTTTCTTTAAGAGCCATTTGCATTTCCTTTCTTTACTGATTGTTCTGAGAAAATCCTCTCACCCATAGCGCAAAAAAAGAAGGCTTATACCCCGAAAAGGGTATAAGCTGAAAGAAAAACAAAAATTTGTGATATTTTACAAAAACAAAATAAAAATTTTTTATATTTTAAAAAAGAGCATTTGATATGAAAAAACGAGGAAAACGGAGAAAAAACGAGCTTGTAAAAGTTAAATTAAAAAATTGCAAAAAAGGTATTGACTTCCTTTGGGGCTTGTGGTAAACTATCCGAGCATTAAAAATTATTTGGAGGTAAGTTTATGTCAACTTATATGCCTAAGGCGAACGACATCGTTCGTAAGTGGTATGTGCTTGACGCAGCAGGCAAGCCGCTCGGCCGCGTAGCAGTAGAAGCAGCTAACCTTCTCCGCGGTAAGCATAAGCCCACATTCGCACCGCACGCAGATTGCGGCGACCATGTAATCGTTATCAACGCTGATAAGGTTGTTCTTACAGGTAACAAACTCAACCAGAAGATGTATTATCACCACACAGGTTATGTTGGCCACATGAAGGAAGTTAAGTACAGCACTCTTATGCGTACAAAGCCGGCTTTCGCAATGGAAAAGGCTATCAAGGGTATGATTCCTGACACAACAATCGGCCGTGAAGCTCTTACAAGACTTCGTGTATATGCAGGTGCAGAGCACAAGCATGCAGCACAGAAGCCTGAAGAGTGGGCATTTTAATGAAGGGAGGCAAATATAATGTACGATTCAATTCCGTATTTCTATGGCACAGGTCGTAGAAAGAAGTCTGTAGCACGTGTTCGTGTATACGCAGGTACAGGTAAAGTTACAATCAACGACAGAGATATCGACGATTATTTCGGTCTTGAAACACTTAAGCTCATCGTTCGTCAGCCTCTCGAGTTGACAGGCACAACTGAAAAGTTCGACATCGTATGCCGTGTAAACGGTGGTGGCGTAACAGGTCAGGCTGGTGCTATCCGTCACGGTCTTTCAAGAGCTCTCCTTCAGTATGACGAGGCTCTTCGTCCGGCTCTTAAGAAGGCTGGATTCCTCACTCGTGACCCGAGAATGAAGGAAAGAAAGAAGTACGGTCTCAAGGGCGCACGTCGTGCTCCGCAGTTCAGCAAGAGATAATCTGTCCCGAATGGGTTTTATCTTACAAAATCAGCTCGTTGTCTTCGGTCAACGGGCTTTTTGTTTACTTTTATTTTCCGTTATGTTAAAATATATAAAAAGTTTGCGGAGGTGAATTATGACAGAGACTTTAACAGGTATTATAACTCCGCTGTTAGTCGGCGTTTTGTTAATTGTTCTCGGAATAATCAATATGACGGGTAACATCTCGTCGATTCATTCATATCATAGAGCACGCGTAACCGAAGAAAACAGAAAGCCTTTCGGCAAAATGGTCGGTCTGGGCACCCTTCTTGTAGGTGTCGGAGTCGTTGTTTTCGGCTCAATGATGTTTCTTGCGGAAAAATTACAGAACGATATTTGTGTTTTTATCGGAATAGCAATTATGTTTGTTTTTATGATCGTCGGTCTCGCAATCAGTTTTAAAGCAATGAAAAAATACAACGGCGGAATATTTTAATCGATTTCCACAACCTGTTGATGCTGATCAACGGGTTGTTTTTTTAGATTTATGTCGACAAATTCGGGTTTGTCGGGGTCTTTGATTTCGCACAATCTATCTCTGTGTGCGTAGGGACAGGCCTCCCGGACTGTCCGTAGATTCTGCTGCATATCGGACGGTCGAGGACGCCCGTCCCTACACAGTTGCCTGAATCGTGTTCGTAGGGGCGCGCATTGCGCGTCCGTTAAATTAAGCAGAATTTCCGCGGACGACCGATGGTCGCCCCTACGATGTTAATTGAACATTTTGCTCTACAAACCCGAATTTGTAGAGATGATAACAGACAAAACTACGAATACGTAGCAAAGATACACAAAATAACAACGATATCAAACAAATAAATGTCAGTAAATCACAACAATATGGAACTTATTTGAAATTATTTTTATTTACTTGAACTTTTTTTAAAAGTATGATAATATTACAATAAGTATTGGTCTCAATATCTGAATTTTAAAATAAAATCTAA
>JAZSID010000067.1:0-12650 GCA_045533625.1 Acutalibacteraceae bacterium
CCCTTAAGTGGACAAAGGAAAACTGTAAGGAAGGCTTCGATAAGAATCCTGAGTTCGTAAGAAAGTCAGACGAGCAGAAGGAAAAGGATTGGGAATTCGTTGTTAAGATGATGGTTATCATCAAGGACCTTATGAACGGCAACAAGAATCTTCCTGAAGGCTGTGAGGAAGAAATGGTTGGTCACAACGCTATCGCAGCAGGTTTCCAGGGTCAGCGTCAGTGGACAGACTTCTATCCGAATGCTGACTTCGCAGAAGCTCTTTGCAACACATCATTCGACTGGAACGGTGCTCGTGAGCCTTACATCCTTGCAACAGAAAACGACGTTCTCAACGGTATCTCAATGCTCTTCATGAAGTTACTCACAAACAGAGCTCAGATGTTTGCAGACGTTCGTACATACTGGTCAACAGACGCTGTTAAGCGCGTAACAGGCTATGACCTTGAAGGCAAGGCTAAGGAAGCTGACGGCTTCATCCACCTCATCAACTCAGGTGCTTGCTGTCTTGATGCTTGCGGTGAAGTTAAGGACGAAAACGGCAACGCTCTTATCAAAGAGTGGTACAATATGACTCAGGAAGATATCGACGCTTGTAACAAGGCGACAGAATGGTGTCCTGCAGATAACGGTTACTTCCGCGGCGCAGGTTACTCTTCACGATTCCTTACAAAGGCTGAAATGCCTGCAACAATGATCAGACTTAACCTTGTTAAGGGTCTCGGTCCTGTTGTTCAGATCGCTGAAGGTTACACAGTAGCACTTCCTGATGAAGTTTCAGACACAATCTGGAAGAGAACAGACTACACATGGCCGTGCACATGGTTCGCTCCGAGATGCACAGGCGAAGGCCCGTTCAAGTCAGCTTATGACCTTATGAATCATTGGAATGCAAACCACGGTGCGAAGTCTTGCCGGCTTTGCGATGCTGACATCATCACACTTTGCGCAATGCTCCGTATCCCCGTAACACTCCACAACGTTCCTGACGAGAAGATCTTCCGTCCGGCTTGCTGGAATGCTTTCGGCACAAAGGATCTTGAAGCAGCAGACGTAAAGGCTTGCGAAGTTTACGGCCCGCTTTACAAATAAGATTAAATAACATCAATCCGCAGGTTTGAAATAAAGCCTGCGGATTTTTGTGTTCATTGTATTGAAATAAAGCGCAAATAATGGTATACTTAACTGAATATATCATGGAGGTGGAGCGGTTGAAAAAGGTTTTGTTTATTATCCCGACTCTCGGCAACGGTGGAGCAGAAAAAAGCTTTATCTCTATGCTTGAAAATCTGAACTCAAAAAAATATGAGGTTGATGTTTTTGCTATCAGACCAACGGGTCTTATTGCTGATATGATGCCTGATTACGTAAATCTTATTCCGCTGCCTCAGAAGCTTGTTTGCTTTAAACAAGATATGAAAAGTTCGATGCTCAGCTTTCTGAAAAAGGGAGATTTGGGTGCGATTTTTAGCCGCCTGATGTTTTCTTATACTTTGGCTAAATACCGGAAAACAAACGAGGCGGAGCAGAGAGCTTTCAGGTATTATAAAGTTGCTTTCAACAACTGTTTTGGTCATTACGATGTGGCTGTGAGCTATCTTGAAAAAACGACAAATTATATTGTTTCTGAATTGATTGATGCTGATATAAAAGTCGGATATTATCACAGCGATTACAATAAAATGAATTTAAATAGCGACCTTGAAAAAAAGTTGACAGGAAATCTCGATTATCTTGTTACGGTTTCGGATAACTGCGCCAATATTTTGAAAGAATCTTTGACCGAATACGCAGAAAAGGTAAGAGTTGTTGAAAATATCATTTCAAGAAAAACTCTCCTTGAACAGGCTAAGGAAGAAAATCCGTTCAAGGACGATTTTGACGGTATAAGAATAGTTACTGTGGGTAGAGTTTCTCACGAAAAAGGTCCTGATATTGCAGTCGAGGCCTGCCGTATTCTCCGCGAAAAAGGGTATAATATCCGCTGGCATTTCGTCGGTAAGGTTGATGATGAAACGGCAGATTCTCTTGCGAAAGAGTATGGTCTTTCGAAAAATGTTGTTTTTGAAGGTTTGCAGACCAATCCTTATAAATTTATGTATAACTGCGATATTTACGTTCAGCCTTCAAGGTTTGAGGGTAAAAGCATTGCAATAGAAGAGGCAAAGGCTCTTGGCAGACCCGTTGTTACATCAGCATTTACAACAGCTTTTTCGCAGATTGAACAGAACAAGACCGGTATAGTTGCAGATGAAATTTCAGCAGAAGCAATAGCGGAAAAAATCGAACTGTTGATTAACGATAAAAAATTATATGGCGAAATCAGCCGTAACCTCGAGAATTACAGGTCAAATGAAGATGAGATTCTGAAGCTTGAAAAAATACTCGACGAAGGAGATGGTTTGCAATGAGACCGATTAAAGAAATTTTTTTTGAAGAGTATTGGAATATTGCGTTCAGAGAAACTGGCGAAAATGATTTTGCCTTTATAAATAAGAATAAAACGTTTAATTCCCTGAGAGAGAACAAACGTTATTGGTATGCGGATCCTTTTTTGTTCAGATATAAAGGCGAGATTTGGCTGTTTGTAGAGGCTTTTGACAATAAGACGGAAAAAGGCGCTATTGCCTGCATGAAATACGAAGACGGTGACTTTACAAATCCCGAAATCGTGTTGGAAGAAGATTTTCATTTGTCATATCCGTATGTTTATGAAGAAAACGGCGAAGTTTTTATGATGCCTGAAACAATGGAAGACGGTTGCATACAAATCTATAAAGCTGATGATTTTCCGAAAAAGTGGGTAAAGCACAAGACTCTTATTGAAATTGAAAATGCTGTCGATACGGTAATCTGCGGTGATAAGCTTATAACTTCGGTTGTTACGGATAGTTATGAAAAGAGAGTGGATGTAGATATTTACGATATCAATACAGGCAAATATATTAAATCATTACACAAAAACAGTCAGCATGCACGCGGTGCAGGAAAAATATTTTTGGCGGAAGGCAAAAATATAAGACCTGCTCAGAATTGTACAAACGGAGTATACGGAGCCGGACTTGTCTTTTATCATATAGAAGAAAAAGACGGTGGTTTTAGCGAAGAACAGATATATACACTCGCTCCTGAAGATTTCAATGTCAAAAGCAAGAGTGTAGAGGGTGTACACACCTATGCGAGGTCGGATAATTTGGAAATCCTTGATTTTAAATGCAAACGGTTTAACCTCAGGAGGATTTTATGGATAATACAGAAAAAACTCTGATAGAGAATTATGCTGTCGTAATCGGTGATTGGCATTTCAATTCATTGGGTCTGATAAGAAGCCTGGGTGAAGAAGATATACCCGTTGTTTATATAAATCTTTCTGAAGGCGGTTACGGCGAGAGTAGCCGATACACATTTAAAACCTATCATTCGGGTGAGGAAGAGCAGGAGATTGTTGACACTCTTCTGAAAGTTATTGAAGAAAACAATGGAAAACCCGTTGTCTTCACAGCTTGCGATAAAGCGGCATTTGCGTTGGATAACAGTTATGAAAAGCTGAAAGACAGGTGTTATTTACCTAACTTAAAAGGAAAAACCGCTGAATATATGAACAAGGAGAATATGTGCAGCATTGCAAAAGAGGCGGGCTTTATTGTGCCTGAAACGGAAACATTTTTTTTAGATGATAGTTTCAAAAAAAATATCAAAACTTTTGGCTTTCCGTGCATAATGAAACCTGTTCTGAGTGTCGAGGGTAAGAAGTCAGACATACAGATCTGCTGCGATGAATATGAGCTTGAACGTGCGTATGATTTGTTTATGAAATCTGAAGAGAACTATTCAAGAATATTGGTTCAGCAGTTTATCGACGGAAAAAAGAAACAGATGATGGAGTATGGCGGTTGCAAGATAGCAGGTAAACCTGTTCAGGTATACGGTCAGTTGGAGAAAATAAGAGAGTATCCTGTCGATAAGGGCAGTACGAGCTATGCTGTTGTGAAAAAGGAAATAACACATTTTGAAAAATGTGTCCTTGACAAGATGCTTGAGGCTGTCGGATACGAAGGACTTTTTGATCTGGAAATTCTGCTTGTTGATGATGTACCGTATTTTATTGAAATAAATTTCAGGAACGGTGCAATTGCGTATGCTTTTACAAAAGCAGGTTCTAATATTCCTTATATCTGGTATAACGGTGTTCTGGGCAAAGAAATCGGCGTTTGCGAAATAAAAGAAACCATTCTTATGTGCGAGAGGGATGACCTCAACCACGTTACGGATAAAAATATCGGCATAATGAAATGGTTGAGCGATGTCAGGAAAACGGATGTCTTTATGATTTATAATAAAGAAGACCCGCAGCCGTTCATCAATGCTTATAATAAGGCCGTCAATACGGCATTTTCATTAATATCAAAAGTTTAACGGGAGGATTTTATGTTCAGAGAAATTAAGTCATTTGTCCTGCACAATACTTTCAAAGCGTTCATTTCTGCTGAAACGGCAGTCAAGAAAATGGGCGGCGGAAAGCTTGTAAGCAACATATTTGATGTTGAACCGAAATATGTCGGCAGCAGTGTCAGAATTCTTAAGGAAACTGATGATGCTACCTACATCGCAAAGTACGATGCAAAGGGCAGAATTGATAATAATAATTTCAAAATTATGGTTACAACAGACCTTCATTTATGGGATGAGAAGCCTCTCATAAACAAGTCGCTTGATATGCTTGCCCGTCATCTTGCGGCTGAAAAGCCCGACCTTCTTCTTATCACGGGCGATGCGATCCTTACGGAGTATCAGCAGCTTGACTGCATCCAGTTCGGCAGATTTATGGAAAAAGCAGGCATCTACTGGGCGTACTGCTTCGGCAATCACGAAGCAAGAGCCGAGAAGGAATTTCATAAATACTTTATGCTCAAAAATATCGAAAGCTTCCCGCACTGTCTTTCAAAGTTCGGCGATCCCGAGCTTTTCGGCTTCGGAAACTTCAAGATTAACATTATGAATTCCGACAATTCAATCAAGCAGAGTATCTTTATGTTTGACTCAGGTCGCGATGCAATTCCCGAACACTGTGAGACTCACGGAGTTCAGACTGACCTGAAAGGCTATGACTTCATCAAGCAGGGTCAGATTGACTGGTACAAAAACAGCATCAAGGAGCTTGAGGCTGAACACGGCAAGTTCAAGTCAATGGTGCTTATGCATATTCCAATCAAGGAGTATGAGGAGGTTGCGAAGCCTGACGGAAACGGCAATTACATTCCGACAGGTGAGGCTGAAATCCTCTTCGGCGAAATGCGCGAGGATGTCGGCTCATCAGCTTACAACAGCGGACTTTTTGATGTGATTCAGGAGCTTGGCAGTACAAATGCAGTTTTCTCGGGTCACGACCATCTCAACGATTTCTGTGCATTGTATAAGGGTGTTTACCTCGTTTATGCACAGTGCAACGGATACAATACATATACAGCAGGTGAGAGATTCGGCTGGCCTGAAGAAAAATGGGTTCAGGGCGTTACAATGGTTAACGTTGCAAAGGACGGCTCACTCACATTCAGACAAAGATTTAACAGAGATTATCTCTGAGAAAGGAAGGGTGCGATTTGAAACCTTATATCTTAAAACCACACCTTACAAGAAAAATTACATTTATGAAAAAGGACGATGCCCGTGTACCTCAGGCTCTTTTTGAGGCTGTGAACGAGGCTCCCGACCTTAAGGGCTTTCCGTATCCTCTTCCGTCAAAGAAGAGCGATTACACCTGCTTTGCAGAGGGTAACAATGGCGTTATCTGGTACGGCGCAAAAACAGGTCTTACACGTTATGATGCAAAGGCAGAGCGTCCGGAAGATATCATTATGTTCTTCAGCGCGCACAAACACCTTGACGATGACGAAGTTAAGGCAATCCTCCCCGAAGGCGATAATGTCTGGGTTCTCAACGGTGAAGACAGCGTTTCTTACATCGAGATGATTATGCTCACTTGCGAAGAGAGAGGCGACCTTCTTCGTGAAGAATCACACAAGTATGTTATGCGCCGCGGTATGATCTGCCATATGAACACAACAGAGCCGAAGAAGATTGAAACAGCTCTCGGCTATACTTCTTGTGACAATGACGGCACATTCACGGGAGACCATTTTGTCGGCGAAGCTTTCCGATATGCCGTTCTTAAGCGTGAACTCGGTGCTGACCACCCCAAGACAATCGAAGCAAGAAAGTTTGCGACACTTAACTCAGAGGCAATGCTTCTTCTTACATATGTTCACGGAAGAGAGGAAGGCTTTATTGCACGTTCTTACCACGTAACGGGCGAGCCTCTTCCCGATGACGGTCATTTCTATCAGAGAAAGGGCGACGTTGCAATCTGCTGTGAAACACATGAATCAAAGAAAACAGGCAGAATCGGCGAAGAAGTTCCCTGTACTTATCCGATTCCTGACCGTCTTGCAAAGCTTTACCGTGACCTCGGTTATACCGATGACGATATTGCATACAAGGCAGACACAAGTAGCGACGAGGTTACAAACCATTTCCTTCACTACCGTCTTGCACACGATATCCTCGGCGAAGATGACCCCGAGCTTGATGAGCTTATCAAGGATTCCTGCCGCAGAACGATGACTCACATCATCAACGGTAAGTTCGAATTCCTTGAGCATTCAGGCAAACCGACTACCTGGGCAAAATGGAGCAAACGCTATTTCGCACAGGCAGGTTCAGGCTATGTTGACGCTCCGCTTAATGCCGCAGAGCTTCTTATGTACCTTAAGGTTACAATGCATGTAACGGGTGAAGAGGGTATCTGGAAAGAAACATATGATGCTCTTATCGCAGACGGTTATGCAGAGCTTTCAACAAAGCACTTTGACCGCTTCTTCCACGGTGCAATGAGCGTTGGCGCATCTCCCGAAGAAGATCTTATGTACGGCGATAATCTTCTTGCACTTGCAACCTTCTGGATGCTTTGTACTCTTGAAGAAGACGAAGAGCTTCTTGCAACATACCGCAAATCATTCAAGTCTTGGTCAAGCACACTTCTTCGTGAAGTTCAGCCGGGTTATGCATTCCCGATGCTTGCAGGTTGTCCCGATATTGAGCTTGATTTTGAAAGAATGGCAGACTGGTTCTACCGCCACGAAATCACACGTCACGCGGCACTTGTACGTCTTGAACGTCACGACGTACCCGTTAAGAGACTTCGCCACGGTGCAGATGTTGATAAAGAAATGTCAGTTCTTCTTATGCCGGACGAGCGTTCAACTGAAAAATTTGACCGTAACCCGTTCCAGTATCTCATAAGAAGTGATTCAAGAAACTCTCATTATGAGGGATGCTACCCGTACACATTCGCTTACTGGGCAGGCAGATACTACGGCTTTATTGCAGAGGAGGGACAGAAATGAGCAAAATTGCAGTTTTAAATGAATTCAGCATCGAGGCTGTAAGAGATGCACTTCAGAAGCTTGACGATTTCAAAAAGCTTATCGTAAACGGTCTTACCGCTTTTGAACTTAATGAGCTTGAAAGGATTGACCCTGTTCTTTTTGAGGCTGTGGCAAAGCAGATTGAAAACGACAGATGGTACCCGTCAGTAGGTATGTGGATGCCTGACGATAACGATATGTCAGAGGAAAAGCTTATCCGCAACGTGCTTTACTCAACAACATACTTCAAAGAGAAGTTTGACAAAGAATACAGAGTTTTCCAGGGCGCAAAGGTTTATAACGATGCTTTCGCTCAGGTAATTTACACAGCGAACTTTGACGCTTGCGTGCTTGACAGCGAGACAGAGAATTACTGGCTGGACAACGCAGCTTATACAAGAACACTTGTTTATTCAGGGCTTGAAAAGGTTGATATCAACGATATCGATGACGACTTTATCAAGGCAAATGATTTTGAATCAATTGAAGACGAAGTTCTTGCTGTTTATCAGACAGATCTTGATCTTAAGAGCGTTAAACAGCCTGTTTATACAGGTGAGGCAACAGAAGCTGAAAAGCTTCTTCTTGAGGCAGAAGCAATCTGCGTTCAGGAAGGCAGAAACAATCAGGACGAGATTCAGAATTGCTGGAGTGCTCTGTTTATGGGTGACGATGACGTTGCAACAAGTGTTGCAGAGACGATCATCGGCGAAAGCAAAGTTGATTATGATTTCATCAAGTTCAACAGCGATGAGGTTAAGGTTTATGCAATTAAGTACGCCGAAGACCTCAGCGGTGATGTTGTTATCCGCATCAAGGAAACTGCAGGCAAGGAAAAAGCTCTCACAGTAATGTGCGACGCAATTGATGCAGGTTTCCGTTGCGAAATCCTCCCGTATGAACTTCAGACATTCAGAGTCAACGCGGAAGGCTTTGTTGAAGAAACACCGATTTTTGAATAAAAAAGGGAAGTATTGAAATGAACGGCAGTTTTGGTAAAATTAAATCTTTGTTGATTGAGCACAAAGGTTTTTTGGCATATGGAATTATAAGCGTGGCTGTAACTGTTATTGACGTTATTGTCAGCAGAGTTTCCGAAGGCTTGTTCGGAATGGTTGTTGACAGCGTTTCTGCAGTTCCGGTTGTTGCCAACGCAACGGGTGTTGTTACAGGATTTATAATTCAGTATTTTCTGACAGCAAAGTTTGTTTACAACACAAAGAGTACGAAGTCTTTTGTTGTTTTCTTGGCGACGTTTTTCCTGAATCTTTTATTTGCAACAACAATAGTTTTTGTGTTCAGAACGGTTATATTTGACAATTCTGACAGTATGATTGCGTTTCTGATAAGCAAAGGTGCATCGATTGTATTGCCGTTCTTTGTAACCTACTTTATAAGAAAAAAAATAATGCCGACCGAACAGGAGGAGAAATAATGAACAGAGTTTTTGCAATTTTACCGTGCTATAACGAAGAGTTAAACATTGGTGCTTTGATCGATGAGTGGAATTCTCAGAAAGCTAAACTTGAAGCGAACGGATATTCTCTTACTGTGGTGGGAATTGACGATTGCAGTAAAGATAATACAAAGGCTGTAATTCTTGAAAAGGCGGAGCAGTATGACAATGTTATACTGTTTCCGCATAAAGTAAACAAAGGTCTTGTCGGAGGACTTAATACAGCAATATCCTATTTTCTCGAAAACGGCGAAGACGGGGATTATATGGTACTGATGGATGGGGATAATACTCACAATCCGGTATATGTCCACGATATGATTGAAAAGTTAACATCAAAGAATAAAGACTGTGTTATCGCATCGAGATACTGCGAAAGCTCAGGTGTAGTTGGTGTTGCGGCACACCGTGAGTTTATGAGCGATATGGCTAAACTTTACTATTCTTTTATGTTGCGTGTTCCGAATGTTAAGGATTATACTTGCGGTTACCGTATTTATACATATCCGATAATCAAGAAGCTTGTAGACAGGTTCGGAAAAGATCCGATTGTTGAGAAAAGCTTTGCCTGTATGATGGAATTTTTGTACAAGTTATATCTTGTGGATGCAACATTTGACGAAGTTGGATTTGAATTAAGATATGACAATAAACAAGGAACAAGTAAAATGCGTGTTATCAAGACTATGCAGAAAAGTCTGACAACTGCATTTAAACTGAGATTTGCTAAAAAATAAAAGGAAGAGATTCGTATGTTGAAAAAATTGAGAGGGCAAAGCTTACCTTTTGTTGTTCTGTTCGGATTGTCATTTGCTTTTTCGCTTACAACAGTTTTTTCGCCCATTTCCAATGAAACTTTCGGTCATGATGCCGGTATATTTGCGTACATAGGAACGGCACTTACAAAGGGAGAAGTTTTATACACCGGAGCATGGGATAATAAAGGTCCGTTACTGTACTTTATAAATGCTTTGGGAATATTAATAAATTATCGTTATGGCATATATCTCATAGAACTTTGCGCACTATTTGTGACATCTGTTTTCCTTTACAAGACAGGTTTGCTTTTTGCTTCACGTTTTGAAGCTCTTATATGTGCAGTTTTCTGTATGCTTCCTTTGACGGTAACTCTTGAAGGCGGAAACCTTTCTGAAGAATATGCTTTGCCGTTTACAACACTTGCCTTTTATCTTATTGCAAAGTTTTTCAAAAATGAGTTTGTGTTGAAAAAGTATGAGATGCTCGTAGTTGGTATGTGCATAGGTGCTATTTTCATGTTAAGGTTAAATATACTTGCGTTTTTGGCCGTTGCGGTTTTAGGTGTAATAATAGTTTTATTGATAAAGAAAGAGTATAAGACCTTAGTAACAGTGTCAGTTGTTGCTTTAATAGGGTTTTTCTTATCGTTAGCACCGTTTGTTATATACCTTACGAAAACAGGTTCGCTTAAGATGTGTGTTGATACGGTGTATTTAGGTGCATTAGGATTCTTTTCTGATATTAGTCTTTTTGAGAGATTATATAATATCGGTGAAATGATTTTGAGTATGAGACATCCGTGGACATTGCATTTTGTGGCCGTTTATATAGTTGTTTTTTTGGTCTGTTTCTTAAAAAAGAAGTCTAAGCGAACAACCTTGGATATACTTAGTGCAATCTCGTTTTTCGGGTTGATTGTTACACTTTTAGCAAACTCGCTTTCCGGTGCTAATCATGCACATTATTTTATGTGTTTTATCCCGACTTTGATTATTCCTGCTATATGGTTGTTTAATAACGTGGAGAAAATATGTGATAAAAGATACTGGAGAAAATATGTCCTTCCTTTGTCGGCCTTGGTGTTAACAATCGTGTTTTCAACAAATATATATACTTTAATAATTAGTTGTATGGGCGGGCTTACAAAAACAAGTGTAGAAGGTTATGTTATTGCTGAAGAATACATAATGAATAATTCTGAGGAAACAGACAAGATTATGGTTATAGGTGAAGAAAATGGTGCAACGTCATATTACCGCACAAACCGTTTGTCTGCTTCGAATTTCTTTTATTATGCCAACGGCAGATTTTCGGACGAGTCCAAGACTTATTTTGCCGATGAAATATCAAAGGATGTTATAGAAGCAAAGCCTAAGTTGATTATGTTTGAAAATCGTCAAAAGACGGATGATTTCCTTGCACATCTGACAAACAAACAAGAGTGGGAAGATTTAGTGAAAAGTGAGTATTCTGTTGAAGAGAATGATTTCTTCTATCGCATATATAAGCGTAATTATTGATGGATGAATTTGATGATGTCAAAGCAATTTATCCTATTCATATGAATCCTGTTGTTCGTGAAACAGCGAACAGATTTCTTGAGGATTGTGATCGGATCAGAATAATTGAACCACTTGAAGTGGTTGATTTTCACAACTTCCTTTCAAAAAGTTATATGATGCTTACCGATAGTGGTGGTGTGCAGGAAGAAGCACCGTCTCTCGGCAAACCTGTCTTGGTTATGCGTGATACAACTGAAGGTATTGCGGCAGGGACGTTAAAGCTTGTGAGTACACAGGAAGAAACAATTTATAATAATTTTTAAATTTTACTTGAAGATAAAGAAGAGTATGAAAAAATGAGTAAGGCAGCCAATCCGTATGGTGATAGTTTTGACTCAAATCGTATTGCAGATATTATTTGTTCTTTTATCTGAAAATGAAAAAGGAGTTGGCGTCAGCCAACTCCTTTTTATACTATCGTGCCGCCGCCGACAACTATGTCACCGTCGTAGAAAACGACTGCCTGGCCGGAAGCGATTGCTCGCTGAGGCTCGTCAAAAACTACACTGACATCTCCGTTGGGGAGCGGAGTAATTGTTGCATCGGTTTCTTTTTGCTTGTATCTTACCTTTGCCTTAACTCTCATCGGTTCTGTCAGCTTTTCAATTGAAATGAAATTGACATCCGTTGCTGTAAGCGTGCAGGAGAAAAGGTCATCGTTTGAGCCAAGCACAACCTCGTTTGTGCCGAGGTTTTTTCCTACAACGTAGTAGGGTGCTTTTGCGGCAATTCCAAGCCCCTTGCGCTGACCGATTGTGTAGTTGATAATTCCTTTATGCTGTGCAATTACGTTACCCTCAAGATCAACAAAATTTCCGTTTTCAAACCTGAAACCGCACCAGTCCTCAATGAACTTTGCATAATCACCGTCAGGCACAAAACAGATATCCTGGCTGTCAGGTTTATCAAAGTTTATAAAACCCTGCTCTTCCGCGATTTTTCTTGCTTCGTTCTTGCTCATTGAGCCGAGAGGGAAGATAATATGACTGAGCTGCTCCTGCGTGAGGGAATAAAGTACATAGCTCTGGTCTTTCGTTTCGTCCGTTGCCTTTTTAAGAAGGTAACGGTTCTTTTCTTCGTCGTACTCAACGATTGCATAATGTCCCGTGACAATATAGTCAAATCCAAGTTCAATCGCTTTTTTTACAAGACCGTCAAACTTGATGTAACGGTTACAGTCGATGCAGGGATTGGGTGTTCTTGCGTTTTTATAAGCGTCAACGAAGCGTGAAATTACGCTCTCTTTGAAATCTTCGGAATAATTATAAACATAAAAAGGCATTCCGAGCTTTTCGGCAACGCTTCTTGCAATTTCGATATCTTCACTTGAACAGCACGAAGCCTCTTTCTGAGCTTCTGTGTCGTCAGAGTGAAGCTTCATTGTTGCACCTGCAGCTTCATAACCCTGCTGAGTTATTATAAAAGCAGCGACGGAGCTGTCAACTCCGCC
>JAZSID010000007.1:0-13614 GCA_045533625.1 Acutalibacteraceae bacterium
CGTTGAGCATAAGCTTCATATTGCCCGTGCCGCTTGCCTCTGTGCCTGCAAGGGAAATCTGCTCGCTGATATCGGCCGCAGGCATACGCATTTCGGCAACGGAAACGTTGTAATCCTCAACAAACACAACCTTAAGTCTGCCTCTTACATCGGGGTCAGCGTCAATAAGTCTGCCGAGCTCGCAGATGAAGTTGATAATTCTCTTTGCTACAATGTAGCCGGAAGCAGCCTTTGCAGCAAAAATATAGGTGTGGGGAATGAAATCGCCGTCGGGATTTTCCTTGATTGCAAGGTACTTTGAAAGAATGTGGAAAGCGTTGAGATGCTGACGTTTATACTCGTGAAGTCTCTTTACCTGCACGTCAAAGATTGAATTGGGATCAAGGTCGATTCCGTTCCTTTCCTTGACAATCTTTGCAATTTTCTGCTTGTTACGGAACTTGATTTCCTCAAGCTTTTTGAGGACTTCCTTGTCATCTGCAAAAGCCTTGAACTTTTCAAGCTCAGCACCGTCGTAGATGAAGCCGTCACCGATAAGCTCGGTAAGAAGTTTTGTAAGCTCGGGGTTGGACTGACAGAGCCAACGTCTGTGAGCGATACCGTTTGTAACATTCTTGAACTTGTCGGGTGTAACGCTGTGGAAATCCCTGAAAACGCTTTCTTTAAGAATCTCAGAGTGAAGAGCAGAAACGCCGTTTACGCTGTGTGAGCCTGCAACGGACATATTAGCCATGCGGATAACACCGTTGGAAACGATAGCCATTCTCTCAACCTTGTCTGCATCGCCTGTTGATGCCCATACGAAGCTGCGGAAACGGTTGTCGATTTCCTTTGTGATGCTGTAAATACGGGGAAGAAGACGTTTGAAAAGGTCTTCAGGCCAGCATTCAAGAGCCTCAGCCATAACAGTGTGGTTAGTGTATGCGATAGTGTCTGTAACAATTTTCCATGCATCGTCCCAGCCGTAACCGCATTCGTCAAGAAGAATACGCATAAGCTCAGGGATAGCGAGTGTAGGATGAGTATCGTTGATGTGAATTGCAACCTTTTCGGCAAGGTTGTCGATTCTGCCGTAAATACGAAGATGGTTGTTGATGATATCCTGAATTGAAGAAGAAACAAGGAAATACTGCTGTCTTAAACGAAGGCTCTTTCCTTCAGGATGATTGTCAGCAGGGTAGAGTACCTTACTGATAACCTCAGCCATAGCATTCTGCTCCATAGCACGCATATAGTCACCCTGGTTGAACATATCCATATCAAGTCCGGGTGCCTTTGCAGACCAGAGACGAAGTACGCTGATGCCTCTGCCGTCCTTACCTGCAACATACATATCGTGCGGGATAGCCTTGACGATCTTGCAGTCACGCTGCTCAACGTGGTGGTAGCTGTGATCCCAGATTTCGTCAATCCATCCTTCAAACTTGATGTCAACGGACTCTTCCTCTCGGGGAACAAGCCATACGTCACCGCCGGGAAGCCAAAAATCGGGCATCTCGGTCTGCCAACCGTCAACGAGCTTCTGCTTGAAGATACCGTATTCATAAAGGATTGTGTAACCCTTTGCAAAGTAACCCTGAGTTGCAAGACCGTCAAGGTAGCAGGCTGCAAGTCTGCCGAGACCACCGTTGCCGAGACCTGCATCGGGCTCGCAGTCGTAGAGCTTTTCAAGCTTTATGCCGAAATCCTTGAGTGCAGACTCCATTGTTTTTGTAAGGTTGAGATTGTAAAGGTTATTCTTAAGAGAACGGCCCATAGAAAATTCCATACAAAGGTAATAAACCTTCTTTGAATCAGCTGTCTTTGATTCGTTGTGAAATTCCTTTCTGCCCTGCATCATCATATCACGAAGGATAAGAGCGATTGCCTTATAATAATGCTCGTAAGTGGCCTCTTCGGGTGTTACACCGAAAAAGTGAGTGAGCTTGTTATAAATCTGCTCTTTTGCATCCTTTTTGGTCATTTTGTAGTTCATAATATACCTCCTTGGGATATCCGACACCATACACAGTGTGCTTCTTGTATTAATTTTATACCCAAATGTATAAAAATACAATATTAAAATGTAATTTACTATAAGAAAATTTGGCTTTATTTTTGTGCTTTTCGACGAAAAATATAATATATTAAAGTTTATTCACAAAAACATTTATTATAATTGCACAAAATAATTGAAATTAATAATAGTAGAGGGAAAATTAATATACCTAAAAATGCAAAAAATTACACGAAAACACTTTTCTCAATCGTTTTTTTATAGTATAATATCTTAAACATCGCTTAAAGCAAGGGTCGAACGCTTATACTTTAATTACCACCAACACACAAGTCTGAAACGAAACATATCACGCACACTCGTGTAGTTTTCTCTTTGACATACGCGCGTATGATTGCATCGAAAAGCTACCCGACTGTACGCAATCTGTTGCGTTTCAGATGCAAGGCAGTTTTGAAAGAGGAGATTTTTGCCTCGGCAAGGCAAAAATCTGAAGATATACTGACGTATTTCAAGGATTTTTAACGAAGTCGAGGCGAAAATATACCTTTCAAAACCTTGTGGCTTGGTGGCAATTAAAGTATACAATTTAATTATTGGCGGACTTTTGCGTATTATACTGCGGAGGGATTATTATGGAAAAAAATAAGGTGAGGCTCACTATCGGCGGCCTTGACTATCATCTTACAACTGACGGTGATATCAGCGATATGAGAAATCTCGGCGAAGAGGTTGATGAAATCATTACTGATTTGCTTCAGCACCATCCCCGTCTTTCTCAGGTGCAGGCATCTGTGCTTTGTGCTCTTGAGTTTGCGGACAGATATCATCAGGCAGAAAGAAATGCCGACTATCTCAAGGCGCAGATTCAGGTTTATATGGAAGATGCGGCAAGGGCAAAGACAGAAGCTGAAATGGCTCGCAGAGAAGCAGAAAGAATGACAAGGGATCTTCGCAGTATCAGAAGAAGTCTTGAAGAAAAGGATAAATTATAATGAATATTGAAATTCTTGCACCTGCAGGCTCGATGGAGTCTGTTGTCGCTGCAGTCAGAAGCGGTGCCGATGCCGTTTACCTTGGAACAAAGGATTTTAATGCGCGTCGCAATGCCGATAATTTTGATTTCAGCGAGCTTAAAAATGCTGTTGATTACTGTCACAAGCACGGTGTTAAGGTTCATCTTACGTTAAACACGCTTATTTCGGACGGCGAGCTCGACGATGCTCAGGATGCCGTCCGTCTTGCTTGTGAGGCAGGAGTTGACGCAATCATCGTTCAGGATCTGGGTCTTGCAGATATTATCCGCAGATGTGCTCCCGATATGCCGATGCACGCATCAACACAGATGACGGTTCAGACTCCTGCAGGACTGAAAAAACTTAAAAAGCTCGGCTTTACACGTGCCGTTCTTCCCCGTGAACTCTCAATGGAAGAAATCCGCAACCTTTGCGAAAATTCTCCGATTGAGCTTGAGTGTTTTGTTCACGGTGCACTTTGTATGTGCGTTTCCGGCCAGTGTTATTTTTCAGCCGTACTCGGCTCAAGAAGCGGAAACAGGGGAGCCTGCGCTCAGCCCTGCCGTCTGCCTTTCGGCGCACCTTACGGCACTGGACACGACCTCAGCCTCAAGGATCTTTCTCTCGTTGATTACATCCGCGAAATGGCTGAAATGGGTGTATGCTCGTTCAAAATAGAAGGCAGAATGAAGCGTCCCGAATATGTTGCTGCTGCAGTTAAAGCCTGCAGAAACAGTGTCGACGGAATCGTAGACAATGAACTTAAAAGTGACCTTCGAAGTGTTTTCTCACGTTCAGGTTTTACTGACGGATATTATAAAAATAATCTTGGTATCAATATGTTCGGCACAAGGCAGAAGGACGATGTAACCGCTGCCGCAACCGTTCTCAAAAAGCTTGAAAAGCTTTATGAAAAAGAAGTTGCAGATACTAAAATCGACTTTGCATTTACGGGTATTTTCGGCGAGCCGATTTCACTTGCGGCTCAGGCAGGCGGAAAGAATGTGTTTGTTGAAAGCGAAACTCAGCCTCAGCCTGCATTAAATAAAGCTACTACCGAGGAATCCGTACGAACACAGCTTGAAAAATGCGGAGGAACAAGATTCTTCGCAGGCGAAATTGATATCGAGCTTGATGAGGGAGTTTTTATTCCTGTTTCCGAAATCAATAAATTAAGACGTGAAGCTATCGAAAAACTTGAAGGTGCGGAAGCTTCAACGGTTAAAAATTTCAAAAACGAATTCGTTTCAATAAAACCTCATCAGGGTGGCAAGAAGCGACTTATCTGCCGTTTCTCAGATATTGAAACTATCCCTGAAAACTGGGACTACATCGAGCAGGTTATCGTGCCTCTCGGCGAGGAAAAGAATGTTAAAAAGTCTGTCCGTGTCAGCGTTGAAGTGCCGCGCGGAATCTTCGGTTCGTACGAAAAAATCTTTCATCAGCTCAACGAAGCAAAGGAATACGGTATAACCGAAGCATGGGCAGGTACGCTTGACGGCATTGCCCTTATTCAGAAAGCAGGACTTAAAGCGAATGCATTCTTCGGCTCAAATATCTTCAATTCACGTTCTCTCAAAGTGCTTGAAGATATGGGTGTCAATAAAATTCTTCTTTCCGCAGAGCTTACAATGTCGCAGGCTCAGTCAATCGGCGGTGAGGCTTCAAGAGGTATCTTTGCTTACGGCAGACTTCCTCTTATGCTCACAAGGAACTGTCCCCAGAAGAACGGAAAAAGCTGTTCTGATTGCAAAAAGAACGGAAAGCTTGTTGACCGCAGAGGAATTGAATTTCCGATCGAATGCCGTATGGGTGTGAATGATGTTCTTAATTCCGTTCCCGTTTATATGGCAGACAGACTTACGGAAATCCGCAACATGGACTTTATGCTTCTTTATTTCACAAAAGAAAGCAAAGAAACCTGTGCCGAAGTTATATCTTCATATATACGTTCAGGTAAAGCAAAGGGTGACTTTACAAGAGGTCTGCTTTACCGCGGAGTTGAATAAGGAGTGAAACTATGCCTTATATAAGACCTGCAGAAAGCAAGGATTTAAAAGACATTGAATATATCTGCAGAATGACAGCAGGACCTGAGGCGAGGAGAAATGAGGATGTCGGCAAGAAAATTTCTCTGACGTATTCGACGTATTACGCAAGAGCAGAGCGCGAAACCTCGTTTGTGCTGGATGACAACGGCAAGGCTGTGGGTTACATCCTTTGTGCACCTGATTATTCAAAGTACGTCAGGGACTACCGCAAAAACGAAGTCCGCAAGCTCTGGGATGTTGAAAAGAAACAAAGCCTGATAGCGTATTTCCTGCCCTTGGGTTACCTTCCTTTTAAAAAGAAATATCCTGCACATCTTCACATCGATTTGCTCAATGACTATCAGGGCAAAGGATATGGTTCAGAAATGATGGATGTCTTATTTGAAAAACTTAAAAGTATGAAAATACCCGGTGTAATGCTTATTGTCGATAAAGACAACACGGGAGCACAACGCTTCTATCAGCGAAAAGGCTTTGTGAAAATCGCCTCTGCTCTCGGCGGTGTTGTTATGGCAAAGGAACTCTGATTGACAGTAATACACCAAAATGGTATATTTTAACTAATCAAAAGAAACGGAGTGTTCAATATGTTTGAAAATAATTGGGAATCACTTAACTCCCGTAAAGTGCCTGAATGGTTTGCAGATGCCAAGTTTGGTATCTTCATCCATTGGGGTTTATATTCAGTACCTGCATACACCAAAAAAGGTGACTATGCGGAATGGTATATGCGTCAGATTGAGGACAAGGAAACAGAAGCTTACAAATTCCACGAGAGAGTTTACGGCGACAAAACAAAGTACGAAGATTTCGTAAGCGGCTTCAAGGCTGAGCTTTTTGATGCAAAAAAGTGGGCTGACCTCTTCCAGAAGAGTGGTGCAAAGTATATGAACATTGTTTCAAAGCATCACGACGGTTATTGCCTTTACAAAACAGACTATGCGTGGAACTGGAATACGGTTGACGTCGGTCCGCACCGCGATTTCCTTCAGGAACTCAAGGATGCACTTGCTGATACTGATGTTCGTTTTGGTGTTTACCATTCAGTTTATGAGTGGTTCCATCCTCTCTATCTCAAAAATCCCGAAGAGTATGCAACCGAGCATCTTATCCCGATGCTTAAAGAGCTTATTGAAAAATATCAGCCGAATACACTCTTCACGGACGGTGAATGGGAGCATCCGTCAGATGTATGGCACTCAACAGAATTCCTTCAGTGGCTTTATAATGAATCAAGCGTAAAGGATTTCATCGTTCCGAATGACCGTTGGGGCAAGGAAACACGCGGACGTATGGGCGGTAACTTTACTACTGAGTACGGCTATATCGAAGCAGGTCGTAAAATCGAAGACGTAGAGCTTGACAGACCTTTTGAAGAATGCCGCGGTATCGGCAGATCATTCGGCTTCAACCGTAACGAGGATCTTGCTGATTATCTCAGCGCAAAAGAGCTTCTTGAAATGCTCTGTGATCTCGTTTCAAAGGGCGGTAATTTCCTTCTTAATATCGGCCCTGCAGCAGACGGTACAATTCCCGTAATTATGGAAGAAAGACTTCTTCAGATGGGAGATTGGCTTCGTGTCAACGGCGATGCAATTTACGGCACACGCCTTTATTCAAAGGCACAGCAGGACGGCGTTTATTACACTAAAAAGGGTGACGATGTTTACGCAATTATCAACCGCTTCCCGTTCGGCTCACAGGTGCTTGAACTCGTTGATTATGATGCTGACCTCAAAGCTTCACTTCTCGGCAGTGATGCTGAACTTACAATCGTTGACAACGGCGGAAAGGCAGAGATTGTTTTCCCTGCAATCAATCCCGATACAGTTGACAGCAGCTGGCTTTATACAATCAGACTTTCTAGGGAAACAGTATAAATAATATAAAGCCTCCGTTTGTTGCGGAGGCTTATTTCGAAGGAGCGTAAATTATGAGAAAGAATTTCGGCTCAAAGCCTATGACATATCCTCAGCCTGTTTTTATCGTTGCGGCGTATGACGAAAACGGTGTGCCAAATGCTATGAATGCTGCCTGGGGCGGTATTGCTGAATCAGACAGAATTACGATGTGCCTTTCAGCAGGCCATAAAACAGTTAAAAACATCCGCAAAACAGGAGCTTTTACTGTAAGTATGGCTGATGCAAAGCACGTTGTTGAGTGCGATTATCTTGGAGTTGAATCAGGCAACAGAGTGCCCGATAAGCTCGAAAAAGCAGGTTTTCATACCTTTAAAAGCGAGTATGTAAACGCGCCGATAATTGAAGAATTACCGATGACTGTTGAATGTGAGCTTATCAGCTACGACGAAGAAACAGATTGTCTTATAGGAAAAATCGTAAACGTCAGCGCAGACGAAAGTATACTTGACGAAAAAGGCAATATCGATTACAAAAAGCTTAACCCGATAACCTTTGACCCGATGTATCATACTTACATTACACTCGGCGAAAGGGTAGGCCGGGCTTTCAGCGACGGAAATGCTTTGAAATGAGGTCGGCTTATGTTGGTTTATAACTGCGTAAAGAATTTATATAATAAGTTTATCTTCAAACGCTGTGACGACGAAGGCGTAGCATATTATTTCTCAGCAAAGGATTTTGACGGCTTGCACGCAGACCCGTTTTGTTTCAAAGGAAACAACGGGCAGAAACTCAGGGGCAGTTTCTATTATTACGATAATCCCTGTGAGAGCCGTATCATCGTCTTTGACCACGGAATGGGCGGCGGACATCTTTCGTATATGAAAGAAATTGAAATGCTTGCCCGTCACGGTTATAAAGTTTTCGCTTACGACCATACAGGCTGTATGGAATCCGAAGGGGAGTCAACCGTCGGATTTGCACAGTCCCTCAGCGACCTTGACTGTTGCCTCAAGGCTCTCAAGGCTGACGAAAAATACAAGGACAAAACATTCTCTGTAATGGGACACAGCTGGGGCGGATTTTCAACCCTTAATATCTCAGCTTTCCACCCTGACATGAGCCATATTGTAGTGTTTTCAGGTTTCGTTTCGGTCGATGTCATTTCTTCACGTTTCGGCTCTCTTAAAAAGTATATAGCTGAAATTGAAAAGAACGCCAATCCGGTTTATGCTTCTTGTAATGCGGTGAACTCTCTTAATAACACAACAGCAAAAGCTTTGCTGATTTATTCGGATAACGATAAAATGGTCAACAAAGAAAGCAATTTTGATTATCTCGTTTCTTCACTTTCCGGAAGAGAAAACACAACTTTCATTCTCGAAAAAAACAAAGACCATAACCCGAACTATACCGAAGATGCAGTAAAGTATCTTGCGGAATATCTTTCGCTTCTCAACAAGAAGAAAAAGGTATTAAAAACTCCCGAACAGAAAAAGGAGTTTGTTAACAGCTTCGACTGGGACAGAATGACGGCACAGGATGAAAAGGTCTGGAAAAAGATTTTTGAACATCTTGAAAATTAAACTTAAGGACCCTGAGAAATTTCTCAGGGTCCTAGTCTTTTATTCTTAGAAAAACTGTGTTATAATTCCTGCGAAAGAAGAGATGAATATGCAAAAAACTCAGATTAAAGACTTTACAAAAGGCGGAATAACAAAGCCATTACTTGTTTTTGTTTGGCCGTTGTTTCTCTCTAACCTTCTGCAGGTTGTTTACAATATGGTCGATATGATTGTTGTCGGCAACGTACTTGGTAAAGAAGGTATTTCTGCCGTTTCCGTCGGCGGTGACGTTACTAATTTGCTGACGTTTATATCAATGGGCTTTGCCAATGCAGGTCAGGTGCTTATTGCAAGATATATCGGGGCAGGCGAGAGGAAGAAAATCGGACGTTTCGTCGGAACGATGTGCGGCTTCCTATTTTCGTGTGCAGTAATTCTCAGTGTTCTCGGAATAATTTTTCAGGACGGAATGCTGAAGCTTATGAATACTCCCGCAGAGGCAATTGACGGTGCGGTGAGCTATTCAACCGTATGTATGATCGGTCTTGTGTTCATATACGGATATAACGTCGTCAGTGCAATATTGCGAGGAATGGGCAACTCGAAGCATCCGTTTATCTTCATAAGTATTGCTGCGGTGCTGAATCTTGTGTTGGATATTGTTTTCGTTGTTTTCTTGGGTTGGAAAGAAGCAGGTGCGGCACTCGCGACAATAATAAGTCAGGCTGTCAGCTTCATTTCCTGCGCATTGTTCCTTTTGAAAAACAAAAAGCAGTTTGAACTGAATATAAACCTGAAAGATTTCTTCAGGTGGGATAAGGAAATGCTAAGTGCCCTCGTAAAGCTAGGTACACCTATGGCGATTAAAACAGCATCAATTCAGATTTCCAAGCTTTTTGTAAATTCGTGGGTAAATTCCTACAGCGTAGAGGTTTCTGCTTTCGCAGGAATTGCAAATAAGGTTTCAAGTATCAGTAACCTTGTTTCGGCGGCGATGAATACGGGTGGCTCGACAATGGTCGGACAGAATCTTGCCGCAAAGGAATACGGCAGGGTGAAACGGATTCTCAAAAATCTTGCAGTTATCACTCTTTCTGTGGCTTCTGTTTTATCTGTGCTGATAGTTCTTTTTCCGTCGCAGATTTTCGGTATATTCACTAAGGAAACAGAAGTACTTGAAATAGCAGGTAAATTTGTCCCGATTGCCGTACTGCTCTTGTTTGGCGGTGCGATGAGAGCGATAATGAACGCGCTTCTCAACGGCAGCGGAAATTATAAAATAAATTTTGTAACGGCTATCCTTGACGGAATAATAATGCGAATCGGACTTTCCGTTCTGTTCGGTCTTGCGCTCGGTATGAAGCATTACGGCTTCTGGCTTGGTGATGCCCTCGCAGGTTTTACTCCATTTTTTATCGGCGTTGTCTACTATGCAACGGGCAAATGGAAGAAAGACAGCGAATTAAAATAGACAACAAAAAGGATGACAGATTTTCTGTCATCCTTTTTGTTATAAACCTAATTTAAGATCATTCTCTTTAATCCAACCGATTTTACGGAGGATTTCGCAGAATATAACCGAAAGAATTGCGGGAAGTACAAAGCAGATTAAAACAAGTCCGATCCAATCGGTTGCCGTAATCGCTTCCTTTGCGCCCGATGCAACGTCATTCACCCAACCGGTGTAAACGCCGATCTGACCGACAAGTCCGCAGGTACCCATACCCGATGAAACAGCCGCGCCGTTCATCTGGAGCTTGAAAACGCAGGTTGCAATCGGTCCTGTGATTATTGAAGCGAGCGTCGGGGGAATCCAGATTCGCGGATTTTTTACGATGTTACCCATCTGAAGCATGCTTGTACCAAGACCCTGGGAAACGAGTCCGCCCCATTTGTTTTCGCGGAAGCTCATAACTGCGAAACCTACCATCTGTGCACAACAGCCCGCAACCGCGGCACCGCCTGCAAGTCCTGTAAGTCCGAGAGCTGCGCAGATAGCCGCACTGCTTATCGGAAGCGTCAGCGCAATTCCGATAACGGCAGAAACAATCATACCCATAAGCAGGGGATGAAGCTCCGTTGCCCACATAACTGCGTTGCCGAATGAGCTTGCAAACATACCTATGTATTTTGCACAGAGCATTGAAAGTCCGCAACCCGAAATGATTGTAACAATGGGTGTTACAAGGATATCAAGCTTTGTTTCCTTGCTGACGGCTTTACCAAGCTCTGCGGCAACAATTGCCATAAAGAGCACGGCAAGGGGACCGCCTGCGCCGCCTTCAATATCGGCAGAATATCCGACTGCCGCGAGTGAAAACAGCACCAACGGAGGAGCCTTGAGAGCATAGCCGATAGCTATTGCCATTGCACTACCTTTAACGGCAGAAGCAAATCCGCCGATTGTAACAAGGTGTTCAATCGAAAACTGCTGACCGATAGTTGAAAGAATTGTGCCCACCAGAAGCGAAGCGAAAAGTCCCTGCGCCATAGCGCTCAGAGCATCAATTCCGTATCTTTTTAAAGAAAATTCAATGTCTTTACGTTTTAAAAATGCCTTGATTTTATTCAATTTTCTCACCGCCGAGGATTATTTTGTATGTACTTTTGCAATAATGTTTTCTTTTGAAGATGTCATCCAGAAGCTGTTAGCTCTTACTTCAACTGTGTAGTCACTGTCAGCTGAGAGGTCGTTGACATCAACACCGAGAGTTTCGGGCATATCATAAAAATAATATTCAGACCATATACTGTACTGTCTGATAATTTCGTTGTCAGCGTTCTTAACGATAATATCGTAGCTGTTTACGTATTTGTCGCCCTCAGCAGGATTTGCCTGCTTGAAGTCAACTCTGAAGGATGTGTCTGTTACGGCTGAAATCACCGGCGCGTCACCGTCATTGAAGTACGGTGCGGCAGTTGTCTTGTATCTTTCACCTGTATACTTGAATGTTGACGGGTCAGACGGATTGTCAATTTCCCATACATACGGGAAGAAGTTGCCCGAAAGCACGTCGTAAGGATAAATGCGTACACGGTTCTGCTCGTCAACTTCAACAATGAGCATCTGTGCAGCCTTATCTTTGTTTGTGGGGATAGTGCTGTAAATTTTATCAAACTCGTCAAGCTCAAAGTAGCAGATTCTACCTGTACCGAGAGATGTGAAATGCTGCTGATGAATTGAGCGCGGGTCGTTGATAGGTGCGTGTGAGTGACCGGAGAAGTGAATAATCTGCGGATAGTGCATATAAATGGGAATAAGGTCGTCCTCACCCCAGAGGATGCTTCCGTAAACAGTACCTGAGTTGTGCGGATGCTGGAAAACAAAAATCGGCTTCTTTCTGTCGTCCTCGGCAGCCTTTTTGAGCTCCTGTGCCATCCATACCTTCTTGTCGTCGTGGTAGTTACAGCCCTTTGACGGGGTGATTGAAACGAAATGAAAACCGTTTACAACCTCGTGTGTATCGGGCTCACCGCCGAAAATCTCGCGGAAGTTTTTATAGCCTGCCTCAACGCCGTCATGCATAAACTCGTGGCTCGCGATTGAAGCAATAACCTTTGTTTCATTAAGGTCAACGTTAGCGTCAACGATGTCTCTTGCGGCCTTGAATTGTGTCGGAGTACCGCCGTCAGCAAAGTCGCCGACCATACCGAGCACATCAAGCTTCTGATAATACGGGTTGCTTCTTGCAATGCTGTATGCATCACGGATAGCTTTTTCAAAACGCTCACGTTCAACGCTGTGCTCGTCCTTGATGTGAATATCGCTGACAATCATAGCGCGTACACATGGCTTGAATTCTGTATTGTTCATAGTAAAAACCTCCCAAAATGGTATGGAAGTATTTTACTCCAAATATATTTTAAAGTCAATCATTTGCGAAAATAAAGCGCGTGTGGTATAATCACAATATCGGTATTTGAAAAGAGGCATAAGCTTGAAAATCAATATGAATCTGAATATAAAAAAACAGAATTATGCTGTTATAATCTCTGTCATACTTGTTTTTGTCAGTTTTTTGGTTGCGGTCAAGCTTCTGGCGGATACAGCTGAAAGGCACTATGATAATGAACTGATTGTCTGCCTTGATGCAGGTCACGGCGGTACGGATGTCGGTGCTGTGTCGAAGGACGGTAAAAGATACGAAAAGGACGATAACCTTGTTCTGGCACTTAAAGTGCGGGACGAGCTTGAAAAACTCGGCATCAAAACCGTTCTTACGAGAGAGGATGACGAAACAGTTTCTCTTCGCGACAGATGCAGAATTGCCAACAAAAAGCGAAGCGACCTGTTTGTTGCGATACACCGTAACAGCTCGGCTTCGGGAACGGGAATTGAAGCCTGGATTTCAAAAAGAGAAAAGGAAGATGAGCGTTCAACCGCCCAAACGCTTACAAAACAGCTCAGCGAATTAATGGGACTTCAGGACAGGGGAGTGAAGAACGGCTACCGCGACCGAACTGCGAATAATTATTACGTCAACGCGAATACGAATATGCCGTCCATACTTCTTGAAGTCGGCTTTATCACCTCGGACGATGACAACAAAGCGTTTGATGAAAACTCGGATGCTATGGCAACGGAAATTGCAAAAGTTATTTATGACTCCTTGCAAAATTGAAAAAAATACTTGATTTTTAATTAATATTGGTTTATAATAAATGCCGTTATGTGCCGGTGTGATGGAATTGGCAGACGTGCTGGACTCAAAATCCAGTGGTAGCGATACCGTACCGGTTCGACCCCGGTCACCGGCACCAAATAAAAAAGCACCCGTCGGGGTGCTTTTTTATTTGGTGCAACTAAATCCGTCCTACACGACGGAATAAATCCACTTCGTGGATGAAATCACTTGGTGATGAAATCCAACTGCGTTGGAAGATAAGGACGGATTTAATTTCATCTGCATGAGCAGATTTCATCCGAGCAAAGTGAGGATTTCATCGTGCTTTGCACGATTTCATTAAAAAATATATTATATCAGTTTTCAAAGGATGGTTTTAACGTCAATGAAAGAATTTTTTACTCGGATTTTGATTAGACTTTTAAGACTTTTTGCCGAAAAGCCGAAAGCCGACAGTTCTGTTAAAATATCTTGGGAAGATGCTGTCGAGATGCTGTAT
>JAZSID010000129.1:0-3634 GCA_045533625.1 Acutalibacteraceae bacterium
TCCTTAAACTTGTATATTAAAACAGATAAAAGCTGCCTTTTTAAAGCTGTAAAGGCAGCCTTTGTCGGTGTGTTTTTACGTTCTGTAATCGCCGTTGTTCTTTACGTAATCGTAAGTAAGGTCACAGCCCCAAGCGGTAGCGTTGCTACTGCCGCTATTAAGGCAAACGTCAATAATAATTTCGTCCTTAAGCAGTATTTCTTTTGCTGTTTCTTCAGAAAAATCTACGCCTGCGCCGTCCTTGCAAACCAAAATTTCACCTGCTTCGGACACAAAGGACACGTCTATCTTACTTACGTCAACGTCTGCACCGCTGTAACCGATAGCGCAAAGAACGCGACCCCAGTTAGCGTCAGCGCCGAACATAGCAGCCTTGAGAAGTGAAGAGCAGATAACTGACTTTGCAACAGCTTTTGCAGTCTTTTCGTCAGCAGCGCCCGTAACCTTACATTCGAGGAGCTTTGTTGCGCCTTCGCCGTCACCTGCAATTTTTCTGCAAAGGTAAACTGTTACACTGTTGAGAGCCTTACAGAATTCTGCAAAATTCTCATCCTCTTTATCAATAATCCTGTTGCCTGCCATACCGTTGGCAAGAACAGTTACCATATCGTTTGTTGAAGTGTCGCCGTCAACGCTTACCATATTGAACGTTGAAGCGATGTCTGTGCTGAGAGCCTTCTGAAGAAGCTCGGGGGCAATTGCAACGTCAGTTGTGATGAAGACGAGCATTGTTGCCATATTCGGGTGAATCATACCGCTTCCCTTTGCGATACCGCCGATTTTGCACTCGACACCGTCAATTTCGAAGCTTATTGCGATTTCCTTTTTGATTGTATCGGTTGTCATAATGCCTTCAGCCGCAAAGTCGCTGTGGTCACCGAGACCTGCCGCAAGCTCATCCATACCGCTTGCGATAGGAGTGATATCAAGCACCTGACCGATAACGCCAGTAGACGCAACAACAACGTCGTCCTTTGAAATGCCCGTTGCCTTTTCAACAAGCTCGCTCATCTGCTCGGCAATTTCAATACCGTTAGCGTTGCAGGTGTTAGCGTTTCCGCTGTTGCAGATAACCGCCTGAGCGTATCCGTCAGCAATGTGATTTTTTGTAACCGTAAGGGGAGCACCCTTAACGAGGTTTGTTGTATAAACAGCTGCAGCCGCAGCCTTAACGTCACTTGTGACAAGAGAAAGGTCTCTCTTTGTCTTATTCTTTCTGATTCCGCAATGTATGCCGTTTGCCTTGAATCCTTTAGCGGCGCAGATACCGCCCGTAATTTCTTTCATTTCTTACACCTCAAAATTAAGTCCTGTAGTTTCGTCGACACCGAGAATGATGTTCATATTCTGGATAGCTGCGCCCGAAGCACCTTTTCCGAGGTTATCGTAACGAGCCATAAGAAGGATTCGGTCTTCGTTGCCCTCAACGAAAATTTCCATTCCGTCATTGAATGAAAGCTTGTTTGAACAGATGAAACCGCCTTCGCCGACGTCAGACTTATATTGTACCACAGGTCCGTGGTATTTTTCACTATAAATTTTACGAATTTCGTCTAAATTTGCTCCGTTTATCTGCTCTTTGAACAAAGGAACGGTTACAAGCATACCGCTGTAGTAATTTGCGACGATAGGAGAAAACGCAGGAGCGTTCTTGATTCCGGTAATTGCCGTCATTTCGGGAAGGTGCTTGTGTGTCTGTGCAAGACCGTACTGACGGGGAGAACCGTATGCTTCCTCAATTTCAGGACTCTCGTATTCACCAATCATCTTGTTTCCGCCACCGCTGTAGCCCGTGAGTGAATGGCAGGTGAGAAGAGCATCTTCGGAAATAACACCTTTTTCAACAAGGGGATAAACAAGAGAGATAAATCCGCTTGCGTGACAGCCGGGAACTGCAATTCGGTTTGAAGAAAGAATCTTTTCTCTGTGAGCATCCGAAAGCTCAGGGAATCCGTATGCCCAGGCAGGATTTGTACGGTGTGCCGTTGAAGTGTCGAGCACCTTTACGTCGGGATTCTCAATAAGAGAAACAGACTCCATAGCCGCCGCATCGGGAAGGCAGAGAAACGCGATGTCGCAGGAATTGAGCATCTCTTTTCTTGCGCCTACGTCCTTACGTAATTCGTCCGAAATGAGCATAAGTTCAATGTCGCTTCTCTCGCTGAGTCTTTCGTAAATACGCAGTCCTGTTGTGCCTGCTTTTCCGTCAATAAAAATCTTTTTCACCTAATCACCCTATATTCATCGATAATGAATAATTATACAGTTATTTTGTAAAAAGTCAAGCAGAATACGTGAATATTATATTTTTTATTGCATATATACAATTTATTTTATTTCTTGACAAATGGTTCGTCAAAGTATACAATCAAATTAATATTATAATGGTATAGTATGAGGGAAAATGATGTTAATTTTGCAAAAAGGGTTCAATTATTCGCAGGACGGACCGGGCAACAGGCTTGTATATCATCTGCAAGGATGCAATTTTCGATGCAAGTGGTGCTCGAATCCCGAGAGTATGAGCGGTGAGGACAAAAACGCAAAAAATTATACGGTTAACGAGCTTCTTTCAGAGGCAAAACGCAGCCGTATGATGTTTTTTGACGGCGGCGGAGTGACCTTCACGGGAGGCGAATGTACGCTTCAGCACGAGGAGCTGACAGAACTTCTGAAAAAGCTTAAAGGTGAGGGGATAAACACCGCAATGGAAACCAATGCGTCAAGTCCGAATCTTTTGGAAATTGCAGAAAATGTCGATTATCTTATTGCGGATTTCAAGCATTATGACACGGGCGTTCATAAAAAATGGATAGGTGTCGGCAACGAAGCTGTCAAGGCAAACCTTGAAAAAATATTCGCTTCGGGCAGGCAGATTCATATAAGAATTCCCGTAATAAAAAACATCAACGATAGTCCGCAAGGATTTGTTGATTATTTCAAAAGTTTTGATACTTCATCTGCCGTCTTTGAATTCCTTTCCTACCACGAATACGGTAAGGATAAATGGACCCTGGGTTACAAAATAGAACACGGATTTGTCCCGGACGAAACGATTGAGAATTTCATAAATTTATTCACCCAAAACGGAATGAAAGTAACTAAAACATAAAGGAGAATTGGTATGCAGAAAATTTATACTCCCGAAAAATTAACAACGAAGGCTAAGGCTCTTTTCGTGAACGAAAGAGCAAAGATGCGCCTTGACGGTTGGTTTATTGCAAAGGAAGCAGAGCTTAATCTGCAGGAAAAATATAAAGACGAGTGCGAGGAAGTGAAGAAAGCTTATATTCTTCGCGAGCTTGTTGACATCGTGCCTCTCTGGATTGACGACAACCAGATTTTTGCAGGTACACAGGACGATGCATTCGCAAGAAGCTATGCACTTATCAATCCATCTTTCAAGGTTGAAGGCTTCAGCGGTTATTGTGACCCTGCTGCTGTTTTTGGCGACATTGAGACGAACGACGAATTCACCGCTGAAAGAATTGAAAAGGCAAAAGCAGAGTTCAGCAAGACTGATTATGCAGTAAAGCTTGGCGAAACTTATGCGAAGTGCGAAAACAGCACAAAGGAAGTTATCTATTTCGTTGAGCAGGTTACGGGACATCTTATTCCCGATTTCCGCTATGCA
>JAZSID010000041.1:0-15933 GCA_045533625.1 Acutalibacteraceae bacterium
GAAAGCGTTTTCAGGGATTTCCACAGCGTTACACCCGACAAGTTCAAGAATGTTACAAACGGTATCGCTCACAGACGTGGGCTCTGTCAGTCCAACCCCGAGCTTACAAAACTTCTTACCGAGCTTATCGGTGACGGCTTCATCTACGACGCTGCTGAGCTTGAAAAGTTCAAGGCTTTTCCAGATGACAAGCAAGTCCTCAAAAAGCTTCAGGAAATCAAGTTCCGTAACAAGCACAAAATTGCAAAGATCGTTAAGGAAAAGAACGGAATCGACCTTGACCCCAACTCAATCTTCGACGTACAGGTTAAGAGACTTCACGAGTACAAGCGTCAGCATCTTAATGCTTTCCACATCCTTTCCAAGTATCTTGCAATCAAAGAAAATCCCGACAGAGATTTCACTCCGCACACATATATCTTTGCGGCAAAGGCAGCTCCCGGCTACTTTATGGCAAAGAAAATCATCAGCTTCATCTGTGCTCTCGGCGACCTTATCAACAATGACCCCGACGTGAGGGGCAGACTCAAGGTAGTTTACCTTGAAGACTACAATGTTTCAATGGCTGAAGCTCTTATGCCTGCTGCAGATATCAGTGAGCAGATTTCACTTTCAGGTACTGAGGCAAGCGGCACCGGCAACATGAAGCTTATGATTAACGGTGCGGTGACTCTCGGTACAATGGACGGCGCTAACGTTGAAATTCACGAAGCTGTCGGCGAGGATAACATCATCATCTTCGGTATGAGTACTCCTGAAGTAAACGACCTTAAGAGAATCGGTTACAACCCGATGAATTATTACCAGAATAACGCAGAGCTGAGAAAGGTTATTGACTTTATCAACAAAGGTATCGGCGGAAAGACCTTCCCTGAAATCGGAAGCACAATTATCCACCATGACCCGTATATGGTTCTTGCTGACTTTGCTGATTACAAGACAGCTCAGGCTAAGGCTGAGGCACTCTTCAAGGACAGAGATGCTTGGAACAGAATGTCACTTATGAACATTGCAGGCGCAGGCAGGTTTGCTTGTGACAGAGCAATCAACGAATATGCACGTGACATCTGGCACACAGCTCCGCTTAATCCGATTAAGAAGAAATAAAATTACAGCAGAAGCTTCAATCGAGGCTTCTGCTGTTTTATCTGTACATTCTCATCGGCATTACGGATTCTTCGGGGTGGCCGTGCGGCATCTTATCTTCCTGCATAAGGCAGGCATTGAAAATTGCGTTTTTGCCGAAACGATGTCGTAAGGCAAGGACGGTATCGTCAATTTTCTGCATTTTCTCGTGCTTTGCAACATCTGAAAAGAGGTCAAGCTGAGAAGGTGCATCGAGCTCAATCAGGTCAATCGCCCTGACTGTCAATGCGCGCACATTATTTTTCCAATCGTATCTTTTTATAAAAAGTTCCATCGCTTCTCTCGCAATCTCGGATGCACTGCGTGTCGGGATTGCGAGTTTTTTTTGAAACTGAGCGTTTAAAAGTCTGCAATCCTTGACGGTTATCTGCACACCGCAGGCTTTAAGACCGTAACCCGTCAGACGCCGTTGAACATCCTGACTCAAAGAAAGAAATACTCTCCACACCTCTTCGTTATTGACAAGATCTTCCGAGCAGGTTATACCGTGACCGACACTTTTAATCGGCTCTCTGTATCCGTCAGGTCTGACACGTGATAAATCAAGTCCGTTTGCGAAAATCCAGAGTTCAGTTCCGCATTTTCCAAGCTGTTTTGTTATCCAGTCCCTGTCACAGTTTGCGAGGTCGCCTATTGTGTATATGCCGAAAGCGTTGAGCTTTTGAAAGGTTGCCCTGCCCACACCAATCATCTCAACGGCAGGCAGCTTCCATAGCTTTTCTCTAAAATCCTGACGAGTTATAACCGTGACAGCGTCTGGCTTTTTCAGGTCACTTCCGAGTTTTGCAAAGACTTTATTAAAAGAAACACCGATTGAAACAGTGAGGTTGAGTTCTGACTTTACGGTTTTACGGATACTGTGAGCAATCTGCTCCCCGTTGCCGAAAAGACGCTGACTTCCCGTTACGTCAAGCCACGCTTCATCAAGTCCGAAAGGCTCGATAAGATCTGTATACCGTCGGTAGATATCCCTCACCATTGAGGAATATTTTATATACTCATCGAAATGAGGCGGAACTAAAATCAGATCGGGACACTTGAGCTTTGCCTGCCAGACAGCCTCTGCCGTTTTAACTCCGCACACCTTTGCCTCCTGCGATTTTGCAAGGATTATTCCGTGTCTGTCCTCAACACATCCTGCAACAGCAACAGGTTTTCCGCGCAAATCAGGATTAAGCATACATTCAATTGAAGCATAGCAGGCATTCAGATCTGAATGCAAAATTACCCTTTCCAATCTCTCACCCCTTTGATTTTCCTCCCTAATTATACGAACATTTGTTCGGTTTGTCAATAGTAAAATATACTTTAATTACCACCAAGCCACAAGGTTTTGAAAGGTATATTTCCGCCTCGACTTCGTTAAAAATCCTTGAAATACGTCAGTATATCTTCAGATTTTTGCCTTGCCGAAGCAAAAATCTCCTCTTTCAAAACTGCTTTGCATCTGAAACGCAACAGATTGCGTACAGTCGGGTAGCTTTTCGATGCAGTCATACGCGCGTATGTCAAAAAGAAAACTACACGAATGTGCGTGATATGTTTCGTTTCAGACTTGTGTGTTGGTGGTAATTAAAGTATGCCTTCGTAACCTATTGTAACCCTATTGTAACCTGCCTTAACTTGACAATAATCTGTAACATATGGTATCATTAATTGTAATTTGTTACTTGAATTATCGGAAGAAGGTTAGACTTAATGATCAATTCAGACAATTTGTGTATGAGCTGTATGACGGACATCGGCAACCTTAAAACCTGTCCTAATTGCGGTTTTCACAGCGATACTCAGCAGATTGAGCCGTACCTGCCGATAAGAACTGTTCTTGGAAACAGATATCTTGTTGGAAAGCTTCTCAGCTATAACGGTGACGGCGCAACATACATAGGCTTTGACCTTTCAACAAGGACAGCCATTAATATCCGCGAGTTTTTCCCCATCGGCATTGTAAGCCGTCAGCCTAAAACTTTCGCAGTTGTGCCTGATGAACAGCACAGCATCCTTTTCAACGAGTGTCTTCACAGCTTCGTTGAAATGTGGCGAAAGCTTATGCGTCTCAGCGGTCTTTCCGCGCTCATCAAGGTACAGGATGTGCTTGAAGGTAACGGCACTTGCTACGCTATTACGGAAAACGTTGACGGTATCACTCTTCGTGAATATCTTCTTCGCAATAACGTCGGATATATCTCGTGGGAAAAAGCCCGTCCCCTGCTTATGCCTGTGCTTTCCACTCTCGGCACACTTCATTCTTCAGGCATCATTCATCGCGGAATTTCTCCGTCGACGCTCATTGTTGCTCCTGACGGAAAAATCAGAATCACAGGATTCAGCATCAGTCAGGTGCGTTCCGCCAAAAGCGAGCTTGAGCATCAGCTTTTCAACGGTTACGCTGCTTTTGAGCAGTACGGCTTTGACGGCAGACAAGGCGCATGGACAGACATTTACGGTTTCGGTGCCGTTCTTTACAGAACGCTTATCGGTACTGATCCGATTGATGCAAAAGAGAGAGTTACGAACGACCGCCTTATGGTTCCCGGCAAATTTGCAGAGCAGCTTCCGGCTTACGTTATAAACGGACTTGTAAACGCTTTGCAGATTCTTCCCGAGGACAGAACCCACAGCGTTGAGGAACTTCGTGCCGAGCTCTCAGCATCACCGAGTGCCGTTGTTGCTTCACGCGACATAATCACCCCCGATGCAAGAAAACAGGAAGCAACCGCACCACAGCCGAAATATACCGCAGTTGCACAACGTCTTGACTTTGAAAAAGAAGAAAACGACGTCACTTACGAAAAACGCGAAGCTGCACAAAGAAGACATAACTTCACAACAGCAATCGTTGCAGCGGCGGCTGTTATCATCATTGTTGTCGCTGTTATTCTCGGTCTTGAACTTACGGGTAAAATCAATATTTTCTCCGGTGAAACTACAACCGCTGCGGCTCAGCAGGAACTTGTTGATGTTCCGGAGTTCATCGGTCAGAGCTATTCAGACGTTATAAACAACGAATACAATCTCAAGTACTTTAAGTTTGAGAAAAGAGATGCATACAGCGATCATAGCGAAGGTACAATCATTTCACAGAACGCAACCATCGGTTCAAAGATACCGAAAGGTTCAACAATTATCCTCACGGTAAGTGTAGGTAAGGAAAGCATTGTTTTCCCGAACGCAGGAATCGTTGGTCAGAGTTATGAAAATGCTGAGAAGTATCTCAGAAGTCTCGGCTTCAACGTTACTAAAATTTACAAGCAAAATATCGGCAACCAGGTAGCAGAAACGGTCGCAGACCACAACTGCGAAGAGGGTGCAAAATACGACAGAGGTCATACCGTTACGCTCTTCGTTTGGGAAGTTAATGAAACAACAACCCTGCCTACTGAAGTACCGACACAGGAGGATAATGAATATCCCGATCCGTTCGGAGACATTCTTTCAGACCTCATTGACAATCAGCTTGAAGGTTTATTTTAAAACACATATTCAAAAACCGCCCGCGGGCGGTTTTTTTATGCAATCGAAATGTAGGTTTTTTATGCAATTGAAAAACATTGATTTAATCTGTCCTTTATGATAGAATTATTGTGAATGGAGTGATTTTATGGATTACAGCTATGAATATTTCAAAGTAAGTTCAGACTACGTAAAATCTATTGTCCCGTACGAACCTGAAATCGGAATTATCCTCGGCTCGGGACTCGGCAATTTTGCAAATGAAATAGAAAATCCCATCGTTATTGATTACAAAGACATTCCGAATTTTCTTGTATCAACCGTGCAGTCACACGCAGGCAAACTCATCTTCGGTGAACTTGAGGGAAAGAAAATTGTCTGTATGGCTGGCAGATTTCATTTCTACGAGGGTTACGATTACGAACAGCTTGTAATTCCAATCAGGCTTTTCAAGCTTATCGGTGTCAAAAAAACGATCCTCACAAATGCCGCAGGCGCTGTTAACACGGATTATAATGTCGGCGATATTATGATTGTAAAGGATCACATTAAGCTCAACGGCGCAAGTCCCCTTTGCGGAAAAAACATTGAAGAATTCGGGCCGAGATTTTTCGACGTGACGGATATGTATACAAAGTCGCTTCGTGAAATCGCACTTGATTGTGCAAAGGACAGCGGACTGACAACACACGAAGGCGTTTATATGTTTTTCACAGGACCGCAGTTTGAAACTCCTGCCGAAATCCGTGCTGCAAGAATACTTGGCGCTGATGCAGTAGGAATGTCAACCGTAACAGAAGCCTTGACAGCGGCGCATTGCGGAATGCCGTTGCTTGCACTTTCTGTTATGACAAATATGGCGGCAGGCGTTCTTGACTGCAAGCTTTCAGACGAAGAAGTCGGAATTGCGGCAGCTAAAATTGCAGATAAATTCGCTTCTTACGTTAAAAAAATCATAGCAAATATCTGATGTAAAGTCGGCTTTACATTCAAAAATTTCATCTTTTTTCTAAATATCAACTTTGGTTGATAGACTTTAGTGTATAATGAGGTTAAAATCAAGGCATATCTTAACCAGTTTATGAAAGAGGTGCTGTTATGACAATAAATGAAAAAATAAGCATATTAAGAAGGAACGCAAACCTGTCGCAGGAGGAGCTTGCCGAAAAGCTGGATGTTTCAAGGCAGACTGTTTCGGGCTGGGAATCAGGTAAGGTTATCCCTGCCGCAGACAAGGTGCTTGCTCTTTCCGAGCTTTTCAATGTTTCAACGGATTTTCTTCTTCGTGATACTGAGGAGTATGTAACGGCAGTTATCCCTGAAGAGTTCGAAGAAGACACACAATACACAGAGGAAGAATCCGTATCGGCAGAAATCGATCCTATTCCTGTTCCTGAGTATGCTGAACCTGCAAAAAAGAAAAAGCTTCCCGTAAAGAAAATTCTTGCAGCAGTAATTTCAATCATACTTGTGATTGCACTTATTATTCCTATTCCGACGGGACTTTACAAAAAGTGGTTTTTTGAGGAACCGATTGAATATCCCTACGTTCTTGTTCACGGTCTCGGCGGTTACGGTGCTGAATCTAAAATCAATGAAACTACTCCGTATTGGGGTGGTGTGACGGGTAACGTTGCAACCTATCTTCGCGAAGAAAAAGGCTATGAAGTTTACGAAGCTTCTGTCGGTCCTTTTTCAAGCACCTGGGACAGAGTCTGTGAGCTTTACGCTCAGCTTATGGGAACAACGGTTGACTACGGCGAAGCACACAGTCAGGCTCACAACCACGACCGTTACGGAAGAACATATGAAACTAAGCTCGCCGGTGATTGGGGTTCAGAAACCAAGGGCGGTCAGGTTATGAAGCTCAATCTTGTCGGACACAGCTTCGGCGGTGCAACGGTAAGAATGCTCACTTCACTTCTTGCTTACGGAAACGAGGAAGAAATGAAAGCAAGTCCCGACGACGTTTCCGAGCTTTTCAAGGGCGGTAAGGACAACCTCATCAACAGCGTAACAACGCTCTGTTCACCGCACAACGGTTCAACCCTTTATTACTGTGTTTCACTCAATGACAATATTATCGACTCTGCCCTTGGTTTAGTCTTTTACGGAAGTCAGTTTGCAAACAGTATCAAGCTTGGAGAATATTACGACTTCCACCTTGAACATTTCGGAATTGAAAACGATAGCCAGGATGCAACATCCATTATAAAAACAGTGTTCGGTAACGGTACAGATAATGCGGCTTATGACCTTTCACCTGACGGAGCAGCAGAAATAAACAAAACAATGAAAACGGTTGACAATGTCTATTATTTTTCGTATGCTTATTCTGCAACCAAAGAAAGCTTCGGTGTGCAGTTGCCCGATAGCTCTGTTCTGACCCTTAAAGACATTCTTTATCTGCCTGCAACCATGATCGGTTCATATTCAGAAAATAAAGTTTCAGACTATCCGATTGATAAGACCTGGCTTGAAAACGACGGTATGGTAAATGTTATTTCCGCGAAGTATCCGTTCACTGACGAATGGCAGGATTATGACGCTGAAAACATCGTTAAAGGCAAATGGAACGTAATGCCCGTGCTGAGAGGTCATCACGGCACAGTTGTCGGCATGGGTGTAACAACCGAAGAAGCACGTCAATTCTATCTGGATCTCATCTCTATGGTTGATGCACAGCCAAGAGATAAAAAATATTATTTCAAGGGATTATTCTGAGAAAAAACTGAGGAGGAAAATGAAAATGAAAATGAAAACAAAAAGAATTATGGCTTTGGCTCTTGCGGTAATTTTAGCCTTAAGCCTCACAACAGTCGCATTCGCAGCGTATAAGGGTGACATCAACGGTGACGACCTTGTCAATTCATCCGATGCGCTTGCAGTCCTTCGCTACTCGGTAGGACTTGATAAGGAAATCAACGAAAAGGCTGCTGATATGGATGCGGACGGAAACATCAACTCATCCGATGCACTTGCAATTCTCAAAGTAAGCGTCGGCATTAACGAAAAGGAAGAGTTGCCTGAAGAACCCGAAACACCCAACGAGCCGGAAGTGCCCGATACTCCGGACACCCCTGAAACACCAGATGAACCCACAGTACCGGCTACAACAGCAGAAATCGTCGCTTTATACAACAGTGCCGTTAACAAGGTAGTGGATGAAAAAGCAGGATATAAGAAGGAAAGAACTACAACTATCGTTGAAATGAACGGCGGCGCATTACTCAAAATTCAGCTTGTTGTCGACATGGTTAACGAATTCCTCGGTGTTGGTACAAAAGAGTATGAAAACAGCAAAGGTAAATCAGAATACCTTATGAAAGCTTCTCTTAAGGAAACTGACCTTAAATCTGCAACGTGTGAAAAAATCGGAGAAAATTACACCGTTACACTCAGTCTGAAAAACGGCAGCAGTTCAGCAACATCAAAAACAAAAAGTGACAGCTCTGCCCTTGCAAGAAGCGGACTTTTCACAGGCGATGTCGCAGATCCAAATTACGATTACCTCAGCAGCGGTTGCGTTTATGCAAGTATCAGCGGCGTCAAAGATGTTTCAGTTAAATCAATTAAGGCGACAAACTCAAACATAAATTTTGTTGCAGTAATTGACCCCGAAGGTAAACTTATTTCTCTTACTGCCGCTTATGACTGGACAGTAGAAATGGAAAATATTAAATATACGATTGTCTCGGTAAAAAAAGCTGACGGCAAGGCTCACACCGCAGTTGAGCTTTCAGATTTCAAGTGGTAAATAAATTAAGGTGCAGGAAACTGCACCTTTCTTTTTTGTTGATTTAGTCACAATATCGTGATAAAATATATTTATCAATTATCTTTCGGGGTGGATTATGAAAACATTATTCAGAAACGCTGATATCCTTCTTTTTGAAAACGGAATTTATAATGTTATAAAAAACGCGTACCTTGCCGTTGACGGTGACAGAATCGCTTACATAGGAAAGGATATGCCTGACGGTGATTTTAACACCGTAAAAGATATGACCGGCAAGCTTCTTATGTCCGGACTTTACAACTGTCACAATCATTGCCCTATGGTGCTTCTTCGCGGCGTGGGCAGTGACCTGCCGCTTAACGAGTGGCTTTTCAATAAGGTTTTCCCGATTGAGGACAAGCTCACAGCCGATGAAATCTATGCAGGCACAAACCTTGCTTTGCTTGAAATGCTCGCTTGCGGTACTGTCAGCTTTTCCGATATGTACTTCGAACCGCAGGTAACTGCAAAAGCTGTTGCAGAATCAGGAATGAAAGCTAACCTTACGCGTCCCGTGCAGAGCTTTGACCCGAATGAAGAGGCAAAAGATTCATTCAGAATCGCACAGTCGCTTGAACTTTATGACGAATGGAACAACGCGGAAAACGGCAGAGTGCTTATCGACTTCTCAATTCATGCGGAATACACCTGTACAGAAAAAATCGCACGTGCTTATTCTGAAGAATGTAACAAACGCGGCGGACTTATGCACATTCACCTTTCTGAAACAGTCAAAGAACATAACGAATGTAAAGAAAAATACGGTAAAACTCCAACCGAGTGGTTCAACGACCTCGGTGCTTTTGATTCAAGAGCTTTTGCGGCTCATTGTGTTACTCTTGAAGACAACGATATGGAGATTCTTCGCAACAAGGGCGTCCACGTCGTGCACAACCCGTCGAGCAACATGAAGCTCGGAAGCGGTTTTGCAAGGGTACAGAAAATGCTCGATATGGGAATCAACGTCGCTCTCGGCACTGACGGTGCCGCAAGTAACAATAATCTTGATATGGTCGAAGAAATGCACCTTGCTTCAATCATTCACAACGGCTATATGCAGGACGCGACTGTTATGAACGCAGATACAGTTATAAAAATGGCAACCCTAAACGGAGCCAAGCTTCAGGGCAGAGACGACTGCGGTGAATTGAAAGTCGGCAACAAGGCTGACATTATCGCAATTTCACTCGACGCTCCCCACCTTCGTCCTGTGATTGACGAAAAGGCTCTCATCACCTACTCTGCTCAGAGCAGTGATGTTTGTATGACGATGGTTGACGGTAAAATACTCTACGAAAACGGAGAGTATACAACTCTCGATAAAGAAAAAATTTATTTTGACATTGAAAAAGCAATCAAGAAATTATACTGAGGTGATAAAAATGCAAAGAGCTGATAACGGACTTGCTTTTATGCTCCGATACGAAAATATAGCGTGGTATGAGGACGGTAAGGTGCGTATCCTTGACCGCCGTGTATATCCGCGCAAGGTTGAATTTGTTGTCTGCAACACTCACGAGGAGGTTACGCAGGCAATACGTGATATGGTTACTCAAAGTGCAGGACCGTACACTGCAGCAGCTATGGGTATGGCACTTGCCGCTTATGAATGCAGAAATATGACAGAGGGCAAGCAGCTTGAATATCTTCTTGCCGCTTCCGATAACATTTCACACGCAAGACCTACGACGGTTGCAAGAATGTCGCTGATTACGGGCGGTTGCCTTGAAGCGGCAAAAGTTGCCCTTAAAAACGGTACAGACGTAAGCGAAGCTATCGTTGAATACACCGTAAAAGCTAATAACCTCCGTTACGGTAAAGTAAATCTTATGGCGGAACACCTTGTTGATATGTTTCCGCAAAACGGTACTGTAATGACACAGTGCTTCGGTGAAACTATCGTCGGAATGATGCTCAAGGTTGCTAAAGAGAGAGAGAAAAACATCCGTATTTTCTGTCCCGAAACACGTCCGTACTTCCAGGGTGCAAGACTTACCGCAACAGTCTGCAACGAAATGGGATTTGACACAACAGTTATCACAGACAATATGCCCGCTTACGTTATGAAAAAAGAGAATGTTGATGTATTTACATCCGCCGCAGACGCAATCTGCCTTGACGGTCACGTGGTGAACAAAGTCGGCACTTACCAGATAGCAATTGCGGCTAAATATACGGGTATCCCTTATTTCGTGACGGGTGCGCCTGACCACGGACATCCCACAATCGATACGGTTAAAATTGAAATGAGAGATCCTGATTTCGTTCTTCAGGCAATGGGTGTCAAAACTGCCGCAGACGGTCTTAAGGGTTATTACCCTGCTTTTGATATCACTCCGCCCGAGCTTGTAAGCGGTGTTGTTACAGACACGGGAATTTACACTCCGTATGACCTTCACAGCTATTTTAAGGACGGAAATATGGGAGAATATGAAATGGTGATCTGACAAAAAAAACGCTCTGTTCGAATCTGAACAGAGCGACTTTTTATTTAAAAAACACATTTGAAATAAATATTTCACAGCCTATCAGCACAAGGATTGTACCGCCGAAAATTCCTGCTTTTCCTGCAAGCTTTGTTCCGAACTTTTTGCCTATCGCAATTCCTGCAAAGCAGATAACAAATGTTACAGCTGCAATGATCAATGCGCAGACAATCGCCATTTTAAGGTCGTACTCGGCTATTGTAAAGCCTACGGAAAGTGCATCAATTGAAGTTGCGATACCCTGCACAAGCAGAGCGCCGATTCCGAGCTTTGCACTTCCGCAGTTTTCTCCGTTTTCATCACAGTTATTTTCCTTGATTCCCTCAACAATCATCTTACCTCCGATAAATCCGAGGAGGATAAGTGCAATCCACGGAATAAGCTTTTCAAAAAAGCTGAAGTACTGCATAACCGTATGAACACAAACCCAGCCGATCAAGGGCATAAGCGCCTGAAAGAAAGCAAAAAGCCAGGCAATTCCGACCATTTTATTCTTTTTCATTTTAGTGTCGTTAAGTCCGTTTGCAAGAGAAACCGAAAAAGCATCCATCGCAAGACCGACACCTAAAAGTGCGCTGTTTAAGAAAAACATATAATCAATTTTCATGAAATGACCTCCGAAAACATCTGCAAAAAATTATATCCTCTCATAATAAAATTGTCAATATTTCATTCTGATAAGCTGAATTTTGGTCTTGTCAATTTTTATGTTTTGTTGTATAATTAACAGACTAACGCAAAGGAGTTTTAGTATGTTTATTACCAATGATATTAAATACATCGGTGTCAATGATCATACAACAGACCTTTTTGAAGGTCAGTTTGATGTTCCCGATGGCATCGCGTATAATTCATACGTTATTATGGACGAAAAAATTGCAGTAACAGACACTGCAGACAAAAACTTTTCCGATGAATGGTTTGCTAATCTCGAAAATGTACTCGACGGTAAAGAGCCGGATTACCTCATCGTGCATCATATGGAGCCTGACCATTCTGCAAACGTTGATTTATTCTTAAAGAAATATCCGTCTACTCAAGTTGTTGCAACAATGAAGGCTTTTAATATGATGGCTAATTTCTTCGGCAACGACTATTCAGACAGACGTCTTGTTGTCAACGAAGGCGACACACTCTGCCTCGGCAAGCATACCCTCACCTTCTACACGGCACCTATGGTACACTGGCCTGAGGTTATGGTCAGCTATGATTCAACGGACAAGGTTGTTTTCTCCGCTGACGGTTTCGGCAAATTCGGTGCTCTTGACGTAGAGCAGGATTGGGCTTGTGAGGCAAGAAGATATTATTTCGGTATCGTAGGTAAATATGGCGTTCAGGTGCAGGCACTTCTTAAGAAGCTTGCAACTCTCGACGTTGAAATAATCTGCCCGTTGCACGGTCCGATTCTTACAGAAAACCTCGGTTACTATATAAATCTTTACGATATCTGGTCATCATACGGCGTTGAGAGCGAAGGTATCGTTATCGCTTACACTTCCGTTTACGGAAACACAAAGGCTGCTGCAGAGCTTCTTGCAGAAAAGCTTGAGGCAAAGGGTTGTCCGAAGGTTGTTCTTAACGACCTTGCACGTTGCGATATGCACGAAGCGATTGAAGATGCGTTCCGTTACGGTAAGCTCGTTCTTGCAACAACGACATACAACGGCGATATTTTCCCGTTTATGAAAGATTTTATCAATCACCTTACGGAAAGATTTTACCAGAACAGAACAGTTGCATTTGTCGAAAACGGCTCATGGGGTCCCGTTGCGGCAAAGATGATGCGCAAAATGCTCGAGGGTTCAAAGAATATTACCTTTGCAGAAACAACTGTTCAGATTAAGTCTGCTCTCAATGAAACAAGCATCGCGGCAATTGACGCCCTTTGCGACGAGCTTTGCGGTTGATAATAATATTTTATAATAATGGCAGAGTTGATAAAAATCAGCTCTGCCTTTTTTCTTTTATATAGCCCGACAAATTTGGGTTTGTAGAGCTCTTTGATTTCGCCAATCTGTCTCTGTGTGCGTAGGGGACGGGTCGCCCGTCCAGAAATTGCGTGTGGTTAAACGGGACGTCGAGGACGTCGTCCCCTACGTACGCGATTTTAATCGTGCGTTATAATCAGTGTCGCAGACCCACAATTATCCAATATTCATCATTCATTATTCATTGCAAAGGTGCAACCTTTGCTACACAAACCCGAATTTGTTAAACAAACCGTAAATGTGAATAAATGTAATGTTGCAGGAAAAGCTTGCATTAAGGAGGTTTTGGAATGAACTATATTTGTGATGTATGCGGTTAGGTTTACGACGAGGCAATCGGTGATACCGATCACGGCATTGAGCCGGGTCAAAAATTTGCTGAAATGCCCGATGACTTTGTCTGTCCGCTTTGCGGTGTTGGTAAAGACATGTTTTCAAAAGAATAATACCGTTCGCCACTCTTTGAAAGAGTGGTGTTTTTTCTGTTCGTGCAATATATAATTCACACTTTGTTAAAAAATCTCTTGCAGTTTGTCGCATAATGTTGTATAATTCTTCATTATATGTAGAATGTACCTTTATTCTTTTCTATGTATGAAAATCAGGTGTTTACACACCGGAAACAGGAGTTGTATTATGAACTTTTTAAAAGAATACGGAGAAATGATCGTTTTCTGCGTATACCTCATTTTTATGATCGGAGTCGGCGTATACTTCTTTGTACGTTCGAAGTCAGGCGGTGACAAGGGATACTTCCTCGGCGGACGTCAGATGGGACCGTGGGTATCAGCTTTGTCAGCAGGTGCTTCAGATATGAGTGCCTGGGTTCTTATGGGTCTTCCCGCTTCTATTTACGCAGCAGGTATAGGTCAGGCATGGATCGCTATTGGTCTTGGCATCGGTTACACATTAAGCTGGCTTATTGAAGCTCCGCGTCTTCGTCGCTATTCTATTGCTGCCGATGACTCTATCACTATTCCGCAGTATCTTACAAACAGATTCCGTTCAAGCAACCGCGCTCTTCAGGTTATCTGTGCTGTAATTTTCCTTATTGCTTACACAGTTTATGCTGCATCAAGCATCAAAGCCTGCGGCACTCTTTTCAACACAGTTATGGGTATTCCCGCAACTACTGCAATGTACATAGCGGCTGTTATCATAATTCTTTACACATTCCTCGGCGGTTTTTCTGCCGTTTGCTGGACAGACTTCTTCCAGGGTCTTCTTATGCTCGGTGCACTCCTTGTGGCTCCTCTTTTCGCACTCGGTATCATTAACTCAGGCGAAGGTGCTATGACAATGGGTCAGCTTCCCGATAATTACTGGAACCTTTTCTCTAACTGGAAAGACGTTGTTTCAGGTCTCGGTTGGGGTCTCGGTTACTTCGGCATGCCTCACATCATCATCCGCTTTATGTCACTCCGCTCTGACAAAGACCTTAAAAAGAGTGCAAAAATCGGTATCACATGGACTGTACTTATCCTTACATTCTCAGTTCTTGCAGGTATTGTTGGTCACTTGCTCCTCGGCGAAATTGCTGACAGCTCAACAGTATTTATTCAGATGGTTCGTAAACTGTTCCCGTTTGCACTCATCAGCGGTCTTATCCTTTCGGCGATTCTTGCTGCTGCAATGAGCACTGCAGACTCACAGCTTCTTGCTTCATCATCAGCATTCTCAGTTGACGTTTACAAGCCTATAATCCGTAAGAACAAGGCTTCTGACAAGGAGATGCTTTGGGCAGGACGTTTCGTTGTTCTTGCTATTTCCGTTATCGCTGTGCTTATAGCAGCTAACCCGAACTCAGGTACAATCATGGACCTTGTTGAAAACGCATGGGGTGTATTCGGTGCAGCATTCGGACCTGCTATCATGCTTTCTCTCTTCTGGAGAAGATTTAACTTCGCAGGTGCTGTTGCAGGTATCGTAACAGGTGCTGCAGTTGATATTCTCTGGCTCATCTTCCTCAAGGACCTCGGAATTTACGAAATCATCCCCGGCTTCGTCGCAAGCCTTATCGTTGCAATCGTTGTTACACTCATCACAAAAGCTCCGTCAAAGGATGTTACAGAAATATTTGACAAGGTTGCAAAGAAAGAAATCGGCGAATAATTTTATACATGGTAAGATTAAACCCAACGCTTCTGCGTTGGGTTTGTTTTTTATTTAGTTGATTTGATAAGTTTCTCTATCACCTCAGGCAAAGTTCTTGCTGTGTCGGGACCGCTTGACTTTGTTTCTTCGTAATGGTCACGGTCAAATCTGTTCTTACCTTTATTTATGTACGGCATTTTTGAATTAAGGAAGAAATCGTTGTCGGGAATTATGTAGCCTAATTTGTCGTTACAAAGGGCTACAACAAACTTATACTTTGCACTTCACTGTTCACCAAGAATATTGTATTTCGCCTTTCTGCCGTTTGCTGACCCTTTTCGCTGAGGATTTCTGTGTTATAATCGTTCCAATAGGTGCAGGAAGTTATATTATGCCCAAACCGCAGAAAAAGCCAAATCACGGCAAGCAGGAAAACCACCGTATGAAGCCGTATATGTGTTCATCTGTATCTTCTAAAAGAGACAGATAAAAAACACTACGCCTCAGTCAAAATAATTGAAACGCATCTTCAAGTGGCATGCGATATTTATGCGAAAGGGATATGTACCGACAAAAACTTTGAACCTGAACGAAACTATCTTCCCGTTCTTCCTGTTTTCTTTGATACTTGCCATGATTTTCTCGCTTTCCGCACGAAAAAATCAATATCAATTCAGTACTAAAAGTTGTTAAAAAGTCGTTATTTAGTTGACCTTTTGTTGACCTTTTGTTGACCTTTTTCTGTTTTCAGGTTTTCAAACAATTAATAAGAAAAATTAAAAAGCCTTGAAAACGTAGTGTTTTCAAGGCTTTTTAATGGTGAGGATGAGTGGGCTCGAACCACCGACCCCTTGCATGTCAAGCAAGTACTCTGACCAACTGAGCTACACCCTCAAGTGCTTCCACATTATAGCATAATGCTGATAGTTTGTAAAGAGCATTTATAAATAAAAACAAACCGTACAAAACCAAAAATAAAACCCACACC
>JAZSID010000096.1:0-6564 GCA_045533625.1 Acutalibacteraceae bacterium
CTCATATGGGTATTGATACTCTTCTTGAAAATATCCTTCTTGTTGCTGAGATGCAGGAGCTTAGGGCTAACCCGAACAGAGCTGCAAAGGGTATTGTTATCGAAGCCCGTCTTGATAAGGGTCGCGGTCCTGTTGCAACTCTCCTTGTTCAGAAGGGTACACTTAATTCAGGTGATATCATCGTTGCAGGTACAGCTGTTGGTCGTGTGCGTGTAATGACAGACGATAAGGGTAAAAAGGTTAAGGCTGCAGGTCCGTCAGTTCCGGTTGAAATTACAGGTCTTGCTGAAGTTCCGCAGGCAGGCGATATCTTTGACGCAGTAAGCGACGAACGTCTTGCACGTGAACTCGTTGAGCAGAGAAAGAGCGAGGCTAAGGAAGAGCAGTTCAAGTCAATGCAGAAGGTTACTCTTGATAACCTCTTTGACTCACTCAAGGAAGGCGAAATGAAGGATCTCAACGTCATCGTCAAGGCTGACGTTCAGGGTCCGGCAGAAGCTGTCAAGCAGAGCCTTGAAAAGCTCTCAAACGAAGAAGTACGTGTTCGTGTTATCCATAACGGTGTCGGCGCTCCGAGTGAGTCAGACGTTATGCTCGCAAACGCATCAAATGCTATCATCGTCGGATTCAATGTCCGTCCCGATCCCGTTGCTGTTCAGTTTGCAGAGCGTGACGGTGTTGAAATGAGAATGTACCGTATCATCTACGACTGCATCGAGGAAATCCAGGCAGCTATCAAGGGTATGCTTGCTCCGAAGTTCCGTGAAGTTGAGCAGGGTCGCTGTGAGGTCAGAAACGTTATCAACATCTCTTCTGTAGGTAAGATTGCAGGTTGTTACGTTCTTGACGGTAAAATCACAAGAAATTCAAAAATCCGCGTTGTCCGTGACGGTATCGTACTTGCTGATGACGAAATTTCATCACTCCGCCGTTTCAAGGATGACGTTAAGGAAGTCGCTTCCAACTACGAATGCGGTATCGGACTTAACAAGTTCGGCGATATCAAGGAAGGCGACATCTTCGAAGCATATATCATCGAAGAATACAGAGATTGATAAGAGGTATTTATGGCGGGATACAGAATTGACAGAGCATCCGAGGATATCAAGCGCGAGATAATTGCAATTATCCGTGAGCTTAAAGATCCGAGGGTGCTGGATAAAATGCTTACCGTTGTACGCGTTGAAGTAAGCTCAGATGCTTCTTATGCAAAGGTTTACATCAGCGCACTTGAAGGTCTTGATACGGCAAAAGAAGCTGTCAAGGGTCTTAAAAGTGCAACGGGATATGTCCGCCGTGAGGTTGGAAAACGTCTGCATTTGCGGAAAACACCCGAGCTTGTGTTTATTGCGGACGATTCCATTGAACACGGTATGAATATTGTTAAAATTATGGATGATTTGGGTAATCACTGATTGAGGGACTGAGGGATTATGATTATTGACCTGAAAACAGCGGCAGAATTCCTTAAAAATAACGATGATTTTCTGATTCTTACACATTCGCATCCCGATGGGGATACTCTCGGTTGCGGCTTTGCGCTTTGCGAAGCATTGAAAAGCTACGGCAAAAATGCGGTTGTCCGTTGCGGTGACACTGCACCTGAAAAGTATTCCTATATGGGCAGATTGTGCGAAGAAGATATCGAATATGAGAATATTATTGCGGTTGACGTTGCGGATGCGAAGCTTCTCGGTAAAGATTTTGAAGCGCGTTTCGGCGGCAGGGTAAAGCTCTGCATTGACCACCACGGATCAAACAGACTTTATGCCGAAAAGACGCTTCTTGACCCGTCTGCAGCGGCAGCGTGCGAGATTATTCTCGATGTCATAAAGGAGCTCGGTGTTGAAATTACCAAGAATATTGCAGACTGCATTTTCACGGGACTTTCAACCGATACGGGCTGTTTCAGGTATGCAAACGTTACCCCGAGGACTTTGAGAATGGCGGCTGAAATGATTGAATCAGGAGCCGAACACAGTAAAATCAATGTCATCATGTTTGAAACAAAGACAAGAACTTATGTTGCGCTTGAGCGTCTTGCTCTTGAGTCTATGAAAATGTATCTTGATGGTAAGTGTGCATTTATCACAATTACTCAGGATATGTACCGCAGAAGCGGTTCGGATGAGAGCGAAGTTGATGCGATTGCCGCAATTCCCAGACAGATTGAGGGCGTTGCGGTCGGTGTGACGATGCGCGAAAAAACAGACGGAACGTTCAAGGTTTCAATGAGAACACACGAAGGTGTTGATGCTTCGGAGGTCTGTGCAATGCTCGGCGGCGGCGGTCATCCGAGGGCGGCAGGCTGTACCGTAAGCGGAAACGTTAATACGGCAAGGAATCTTGTTGTGTCCTGTATTGAAAAATATCTGCAGGAAGATGTTAACAACTGAAAGTTTTCCCTAAACCATTGACAACTTGAAGTTACGGTGATATAATAAGCCAAAATTTAAAGTTAAACCGTTGATGCGGAGATAACGGCGATGATGCCTTTACAGAGAGCCTGCGATGCTGAAAATCAGGTAAGAAACAAGTCGTCAAATGGACCGCGGAGGGTGCAGTCAAATGCGTAATGCAAAGTATTCTGCAACGTCAGCCATACGTTAGTTGGCAGGAATATGTCAGTATTCTGAAAGTGCACGGTAACCCGTGAAACAAGGTGGCACCGCGGATAAGTTTTATTCGTCCTTGACAGATTAAGTAATTCTGTCAGGGACGTTTTGTTTTTGTCAGAAAACAGGAGGAAGATTATGGTATTACTTACAAAACGATGGCGAGGCTCAGTCTGAACCGAAAATATTATAATCTTAACTTATGGAGGAATTTATTATGAAACTCAACGGAATTGATTTTGATACTTATTTTAATAATTATCCCGATAAAAACGGATATTTCGGAAAATACGGTGGAGTGTTTGTTGACGATAAGCTCAAGACAGCTATGGCTGAAACAACAGAGGCTTATTATTCAATCTGCCAGTCAAGAAAGTTTATTGCAGAGCTTCGCAGAATCCGCAAGGAGTTTCAGGGCAGACCGACTCCCGTAACACACCTTGAGCGTCTTTCTGATGCACTCGGCGGCAAAGTTCAGCTTTATGCAAAGCGTGAGGATCTTAACCACTCGGGTGCTCACAAGCTCAATCACTGTATGGGTGAAGCTCTTCTTGCAAAATATATGGGCAAGAAAAAGGTTATTGCTGAAACGGGCGCAGGTCAGCACGGTGTTGCACTTGCAACAGCGGCGGCATATTTCGGACTTGAGTGTGACATTTATATGGGCTCTGTTGATATCAAAAAGCAGGCTCCCAACGTTGCAAGAATGAAGATTCTCGGTGCAAACGTTGTTGAGGTAACACACGGTCTTCAGACACTTAAAGAGGCTGTTGACGCGGCATTTGATGCATACAGTAAGGAATATAACGATGCTATTTACTGTATCGGTTCAGTTCTCGGCCCTCATCCGTTCCCGATGATGGTACGTGATTTCCAGAGTGTTGTAGGTATCGAAGCAAGAGAACAGTTTATCGAAATGACAGGCCATCTTCCGAATGCAATCGTAGCTTGTGTCGGCGGCGGCAGTAATGCGGCAGGTCTTTTTGCGGGCTTCCTCAACGACCCTGTTGATATCTACGGTATTGAGCCCCTTGGCAGAGGTGAAAAGCTTGGCGACCACGCCGCAAGCCTTAAGTACGGCACAGAGGGCATTATGCACGGCTTCAACAGCATTATGCTCAAGGACGAAAACGGCGAGCCGGCACCTGTTTATTCCGTTGCAAGCGGACTTGACTATCCGTCATCAGGCCCCGAACACGCATTCCTTCAGGAAATCGGCAGGGTTAAGTATGACGTTATCAATGACGATGAAACAATTGATGCATTCTTCAAGCTCTCACGTCTTGAGGGTATCATTCCCGCAATCGAAAGCTCACACGCTGTTGCATACGGTATGAAGCTCGCACAGACAATGGATCACGGTTCAGTACTTATCAACCTCTCAGGCAGAGGCGACAAGGATATGGACTATATCATTGAAAACTACGGTATCAGATAACTGTTTACAACTCCGCTTCGGTCGGAGTTGTTTTTTTGTGTACATATGTGGTATAATTAACTAAGTAGAGATAGTCGAAAAGAACGGAGGGAAAATAATGGCAAAGTTTGAGCAAATCGTTAACGGAGATTTTGAGCAGTTATTAAAAACAATCGAGAATGGAATATTGGGCGGTAATGTATCGGCTTCGCTTGAAGATTCGAGCGATTTTTGCGACGGCGATGCAAAGTGCAGTGTCCGTGTGTTTGAACGTTACAGTTACGCAGGCGGAAACCGCGTCAGTATGAATGTTACTTTGTTTCAGAACGGGAACGGCCCTATCCATCTTTCGGCAATAACATCCGGCGGAAGCCAGGCGATGTTTTTCAAAGTCAACACCTGGGGTGAAGAATCATTCCTTGATAAACTGATAGCACTGCTGTAATTCTGCCAATCGTTATTTAATAAACCGCAATGGAGGGAAATTGGTGCCGAAAATAACGTTAAAAAACGAAATACTGCACGCCGAAAAAGGTGAAAAGCTTTCCGATGTACTTTTAAAAAACGGCATATACGTTGACCATCCCTGCGGAGGTAAAGGCACTTGCAAAAAATGCACCGTCATTGTCAACGGTCAACCACAGCTTTCCTGCCGATACATCGTTACTTCGGATATTGAAGTCACTCAGCCTGACAAAAACGAAATTGTTTCGGAAACGGGAATCAGTACTGTTAAGGCAGAAACCGAAAATATGTGTTTTGCTCTTGATATCGGCACAACAACTCTTGCACTTGCTTTGGTTTCCCTTGATAATAAAACGGTAATTGAAACAATAACACGCACCAATCCGCAGAAAATGTACGGCGCAGATGTGATTTCAAGAATTGAATATTGCCGTAAATCTTCGCATACTCAGCTACATAAAATCCTGATCGCTGAAATCAATTCTATGATTGATTCTTTCAGCTACGCAAAAGGCATTCCTCTCTTCGTTTCGGGCAATACAACGATGCTTCATCTGTTTTGGGGTGTTGATCCGTCATCAATTGGCGTATCACCGTATACTCCGGTTTTTCTTGAAATGCAGACGGCTGACGGCGGTGAAATCGGACTCAAAGGTGTCAGCAGGGTGGAATCACTTCCGTGCATCTCGTCTTTTGCAGGTGCGGATATCGTTGCAGGTCTGAATTTTACGGGTATTCCCGAAAACGATAAATTCAGCCTTCTCATCGATCTTGGAACAAATGCAGAGATTGCTTTGGTTTCAAATGACGGTGTGATTTGCACCTCAGCGGCGGCAGGTCCGTGCTTCGAGGGAGCGAATATTTCCTGCGGAATGAGTGCATCTCAAGGTGCTGTCTGCGCGTATTCAAAGGACGGCTATCGTACAATCGGTAACGTTTCTCCAAAGGGAATCTGTGGCACGGGACTTGTTGATGTTATCGCAGAATTGCTTTATGATGAAATCGACGAAACCGGGTATATGGAGAAGGAAATATTTGAAATCGCAGACGGTGTATCAATTTCTCAGGCGGATGTAAGGCAGTATCAGCTTGCAAAATCAGCCGTTTTTTCAGCAGTTGAAACACTTTTGAAATATAAAAAAGTCACACATAACGATGTTGAAAAAGTTTATATTTCAGGTGGATTTTCTGCCGGTATCAATATAAAAAATGCTGTAAAAACAGGTCTTATTTCAAAAAAATTTGAAAACAAATGCGTTCCGCTTAATAACAGCAGTTTGCTCGGAACAATTAATTATGCCTGCGGAAAGGACGAAACGGCTTCAATATTAAAAAATTCAGAATATGTGGATTTATCATCAACAAATGATTTTTCACAACTTTTTATTGAAAATATGATGTTTTGAATTAAAAACCAACTTCGCAAGAGGTTGGTTTTTTGCATTTTATGTGTCCGTTTGCAGATAATAATGCTGAAAGTGAGTTGATGAAATGGATATTTCAAATAAAAAATATGATGAAATGGTGAAAAAGGCTTCACCACCGTCGCCAGTATTGAAAAACTGCTTGTGGGCATTCGGCGTCGGCGGAGCAATCTGTTGCATCGGTGAAGCACTGTTTAAGCTATACGGTATGTTCGGAATGGATACCGTTGAAACACGCACGATGGTTTCAGTAACCCTTATTGTCATAGCCGCAATACTGACGGGTATCGGGATTTTTGACAAGATTGCAAAATATGCAGGTGCAGGGACTGTTGTACCGATAACAGGTTTTGCAAACTCAGTGGTTGCACCTGCTCTTGAGCATAAGAGCGAAGGCTTTGTAATGGGTACTGGTGCTAATATTTTCAAGGTTTCAGGTCCCGTTATAGCCTACGGTATTTTCGCTTCAACCGTATTCGGGCTTGTTTATTACATTGTGCAGAGGGTGATGATGTGAGACAGGGGAGTTATGTAATTGATTTTGAAAATAAGCCGTCGGTAGTTGAATGGTCGGCTGTAGCAGGGCAAAAAGAGAGCGAAGGCCCGTTAGGAAATCTTTTCGATATGATAATCGACGATGCAA
>JAZSID010000111.1:0-2524 GCA_045533625.1 Acutalibacteraceae bacterium
ACAAGTATGACCTCAGCGGGTGCATAGGGAAACAGTATAAATTCGAACCCGCCCAAAAGTTAACCTTTTTAAGTCTTTTCGGCGTATCGGGTTTGAAAGGCGTCAGCCTTACTGCACCCTCAGCCACCGAAAATCCAATGAAAATATCCACCTTTTGGGTCGAAGATTTTTTACGGAGGAGATTTTCGGTATAACGAGGCAAAAACACAGCAAATCCTTGCGGATTTGCGAGGATTTTAACGATGGGATAACGGAAATCCACCCGTAAAAAACGGGTTCGGATTTTTACTGTTTCCCTATAAAGAGAGGTGTTTGCTTTTGAGCATAGAGAAGCATTCAAAAAGCTACTTTGTTTCAGATGAAGAGCTTTCAAAGCAAAGTGAATATGCGTCCCTTGTAGGCTCAGTTTTATCCTCACGGTTTACGGATAAACCTCTCGCTTTTGTGCATACTTACGGCTGTCAGGGCAACGTTTCTGACGGTGAGCGAATCAAGGGTATTCTTGAATCGGTCGGTTACGGATTTACTGAAAATGTCGAAGAAGCTGACCTTATTCTTTACAATACCTGCGCAATCCGTGAACACGCGGAGGACAGAATCTACGGCAACGTAGGCGCAATCAAAAAGCTTAAAAAGACGAATCCGAATCTCATAATCGCTCTTTGCGGCTGTATGATGCAGCAACAGAGAGTTGCAGAGAAAATTAAAAAGAGTTATCCGTTCGTAAATCTTGTTTTCGGCACTCACGTTATTCACAAAATCCCCGAGCTTCTTTACAGAGTGCTTTGCACGGGTAAGAGGGTTTTTGAATGTGCAGACAGTGACGGTGTAATCGCCGAAAATCTTCCTGTAAGACGTGACGGCAACATCAAAGGTTGGCTTCCCATAATGTACGGTTGCAATAATTTCTGCAGCTACTGCATCGTGCCTTATGTAAGAGGACGTGAAAGAAGCCGCAGACCTGAGGATGTTATCAGGGAAGCAAAAGAGCTTATCGCGATGGGATGTAAGGATATAACGCTTCTTGGACAGAACGTAAATTCTTACGGTAAAAACCTTGATTGCGATATCAATTTTTCAAAGCTTCTTCGTGAGATTAACGATATCGAAGGCAATTTCATAATCCGCTTTATGACTTCGCATCCTAAAGATTGCACTAAGGAATTGCTTTATACAATGGCAAGTTGTGAAAAGGTCGCAAAGCACCTTCATCTTCCTTTCCAGAGTGGTAATAACCGTGTGCTTAAGGAGATGAACAGAGGCTATACGAGAGAGCAGTATCTTGAACTTGCGCGTTATGCACGTCAGGTTATGCCCGACCTTTCAATGACGAGCGATGTTATTGTCGGATTCCCGGGCGAAACCTACGAGGAATTCAAGGACACTCTGACACTTATTGAAGAAGTGAAATTCACTTCGCTTTATACTTTCATTTTCTCTTCAAGACCGGGAACGAAGGCGGCGTCAATGCCGGATCCTGTTTCTCGCGAAGAGAAGGGCGTATGGTTCAAGGAGCTGACCGATTTGCAGGAAAAAATCGCAGGCGAAAGAACAGCGAGGATGAAAGGTGAAACTTACAAGGTTCTTTGCGAAGGTTATGCAAAAGAGGGTGTTCTCAACGGCAGAACGCAGGGCAATGTTATGATTGAATTCCCTGAGGTTGAAGGGAAAGAACTTGTCGGCAAGTTCTGTGACGTTAAAGTAACAGAGCCTTTGACCTGGATAGTAAGAGGCGAGCTTGCAGAATAAAGGTTATAATTTTAATATTATATAAAAAATTTTTTTAAGGAGATTTTTAAAATGGACGTAATTGAACTCACAAGACAGCTTGGTGCTGCAATTCAGAAGGACGAGCGTTATCTTGCTTTCCACGAAGCAAGAAGAGTGAACGAGGCTGACACAGACCTCAATGACCTCATCAACAAGATTCAGCTTATCCACATGTCATATCAGCACGAGGCTGCAAAGGACGACGCAAACGAAGAGAAGCTTCAGGCTTACGACAAGGAATTCTCAGAAGTTTACGCAGCAGTAATGGCAAACGAAAATATGCAGAAGTATGAAGCAGCAAGAAAGGCTGTTGACGATATGATGAACTATCTCACACAGATTCTTGCAATGTGCGTACAGGGCGAAGATCCTGCAACATGTGACCCTGCAGCTCACGAGCATAACTGCTCAGGCGAATGCGGTTCATGCGGCGGTTGCCACTAATATTTAGAATTAAGGAAGACAAAATTTACTGAGGTGAAAACAGATGGCTGAAATGACGCCGATGATGAGGCAGTATCTTGAAATCAAAAAGAATTATCAGGATACGATTCTCATGTTCAGACTGGGCGATTTTTATGAGATGTTTTTTGAAGACGCGAAGACGGCATCCCGTGAGCTTGAGCTTGTTTTAACAGGCAGGGACTGCGGTCAGGAGGAGCGCGCCCCGATGTGCGGTGTGCCTTTCCACAGCGTTGATTCATATATTGCCCGTCTTGTTTCAAGAGGCTATAAGGTTGCCATCTGTGAACAG
>JAZSID010000090.1:0-16014 GCA_045533625.1 Acutalibacteraceae bacterium
ACGCTTGTCGTCAGACAGGTTTCGCAATGCTCGCTGAAACAAACACACAGGAAGTTATGGACCTTGGTGCAGTTGCTCACCTCACAGCTATCGAAAGCCGTGTTCCGTTCATCAACTTCTTCGACGGTTTCCGTACATCACACGAGCTCCAGAAGATTGAAATCTGGGACTACGATGATCTTAAGGAAATGTGCGATATGGATGCTGTTAACGCATTCCGTGCACGTGCTCTTAATCCTGAGCATCCTGTAATGCGTGGTTCTCACGAGAACGACGACATCTTCTTCCAGCACCGTGAAGCTTGTAACAAGTACTATGATGCAGTTCCCGCAATTGCAGAGAAGTACATGGACAAGGTTAACGCAAAGCTTGGCACAAACTACAAACTCTTCAACTACTACGGTGCAGAGGACGCAGAGAACGTAATCGTTGCTATGGGTTCAATCTGTGACGTTGCAGAAGAAGTTATCGACTATCTCCTTGCTAAGGGCGAGAAGGTTGGCCTTATCAAGGTTCGTCTTTACAGACCTTTCTCAGTTGAGAAGTTTGCAGAGGCTGTTCCTGCATCATGCAAGAAGCTCGCTGTTCTTGACAGAACAAAGGAGCCCGGTTCAATCGGTGAACCTCTTTACCTTGACGTTATCGGAGCTCTTGCAGCAGCAGGTAAGTCAGGCATCCAGGTAATCGGCGGACGTTACGGTCACGGTTCAAAGGATACACCTCCGTCAAGCATCTTCGCAATCTTCGACGAGCTCAACAAGGATGCTCCGAAGGCTCACTTCACACTTGGTATCAACGACGACGTTACTTACCTCTCACTTGAAGAGAAGGAAGCTCCGGACACAGCTGCAGAAGGCACAATCGAGTGTAAGTTCTGGGGTCTCGGCGGTGACGGTACTGTTGGTGCTAACAAGAACTCAATCAAAATCATCGGTGACCACACAGACAAGTTCGTACAGGCTTACTTCCAGTACGACTCAAAGAAGACAGGTGGTATCACTGTTTCTCACCTTCGTTTCGGTGATAAGGCTATCAAAAGCCCCTACTATGTAAACAAGGCAGACTTCGTTACTTGTCATAACCCCTCATACATCGAGAAGGGCTTCAAGATGGTTAACGACGTTATGCCGGGCGGTACATTCCTTATCAACTGCCAGTGGGATGCTGCAGAGCTTGCAGAGAAGATGAACGCTGAAACAAAGCAGTACATCGCAAAGAACAACATCAAGCTTTACACAGTTAACGCTATCGACCTCGCTCAGAAGGTTGGTATGGGTAAGAGAACAAACACAATTCTCCAGGCTGCATTCTTCGCTCTTGCAAAGGTTATGCCTATCGAGGAAGCTGTTGACTACATGAAGGCAGCTGCTAAGAAGTCATACGCTAAGAAGGGTGACGACGTTGTTAAGTGCAACTGGGATGCTATCGATGCAGGTGTTTCTGCATACGTAGAAATCGAAGTTCCCGCAGAGTGGGCAGACGCTGTTGATACAGCTGAAGCAGTTAAGACAGAAGGTCCTGCAAAGCTCACAAAGATGGTTGACAATATCATGAAGCCCGTTGGCCGTATGGACGGTTACAGCATTTCTGTTTCTGACTTTGTTGATCACGCTGACGGTACATTCGAGCAGGGTGCATCAGCATATGAGAAGCGCGGCGTTGCAGTTATGGTTCCCGAGTGGAATGCAGAAACTTGCGCAAAGTGTAACAAGTGTGCTTATGTTTGTCCGCACGCTACAATCAGACCTTTCGCTCTCAACGAAGAGGAAGTTGCAGCTGCTCCTGACGTGATGAAAAAGTCACCGAAGCCGATCGTTAAGACAAACTACACTTATACTCTTGCAGTATCTCCGATGGATTGTATGGGTTGCGGCGTCTGCGTAGGCGTTTGTCCGACAAATTCACTCGTTATGGTATCTCGTGAGAGCCAGGATGCACAGCAGGCAGCATTTGACTACTGTGTAGCTAACGTAACAGAAAAGGCAGAAACAACAGAGAAGATGACTGTTATTTCAAGCCAGTACAAGAAGCCGTTGCTTGAGTTCTCAGGCTCATGCGCAGGTTGTGCTGAAACAGCTTATGCTCGTCTCATCACACAGCTCTTCGGCGACAGAATGTATATCTCAAACGCAACAGGTTGTTCATCAATCTGGGGTGGTCCTGCAGCAACATCACCGTACACAACAGACAAGAAGGGTCACGGGCCTGCATGGGCAAACTCACTCTTCGAAGATAACGCAGAGCACGGCTACGGTATGTACCTCGGCCAGAACGCTATCCGTAACAGCCTCATCGAAAAGGTTAAGGAGGCTGCAGAGTGCGAAAACGCAACAGCAGAGCTCAAGGCAGCTTGCGAAGGCTACCTTGCAACAGTAGCAGACGGCGCAAAGAACGGTGCTGCAACAGAAGTTCTCGTTGCTGAACTCGAGAAGTGCGGTTGTGACGTATCTAAGGAAATCCTTGCTCAGAAGGAATTCCTTTCAAAGAAATCTGTATGGATCTTCGGTGGTGACGGTTGGGCATACGACATCGGCTTCGGCGGTGTTGACCACGTTCTTGCATCAGGCGACGACGTAAACATCATGGTATTCGATACAGAAGTTTACTCAAACACAGGCGGACAGGCATCAAAGGCTTCTCAGGTAGGTCAGGTTGCTCAGTTCGCAGCAGCAGGTAAGGCAATCGCTAAGAAGAGCCTTGCAGAAATCGCAATGTCATACGGTTACGTTTACGTTGCACAGATCGCTATGGGTGCTGACATGAACCAGACACTCAAGGCAATCATGGAAGCTGAAGCATATCCGGGACCGTCAATCATCATCGGTTATGCTCCGTGTGAAATGCACTCAATCAAGGGTGGTATGATCAACTGCCAGGCTGAAATGAAGAAGGCTGTTGACTGCGGTTACTGGAATATGTTCCGTTACAACCCGGCACTCAAGGCAGAAGGCAAGAATCCGTTCTCAATGGATTCAAAGGCTCCTGCAACAGAGGGCTACCGTGCATTCCTTCTTAACGAAGCTCGTTATGCATCACTTACACGTTCATTCCCCGAAAGAGCTGAAGAACTCTTCGCAAAGGCTGAAGCAGACGCTAAGGATCGTTATGCTCACCTTGTTAAGCTCGCAAAGCTTTACGGCACAGAGGAATAATCAGAACTCAATAAAATTAACGGCAGTCGGTAAAACGGCTGCCGTTTTTGCATATTATATAGTGAGATAAACTGAAAGAAAAACGTTAATTTTTTATCAAAACGAATTATTCGCAAGGATATGAATAAAAGCAAAATCTATATTTTGTACCGAAAAAAATGCCATACACTATTTGTTTGTTAACTTGCACAAAACTTACGTTTTTTACCAACACTTATGGAGGTATCTGTTGTGCAAAATGATAAAAATAGCCAAATTTGCTTTAAAGTGCTAAAAAAATACTTGAAAAAAAACGGAAATTATAATATAATTCGAAATGAGGAAAAGTGTTTTCTTAGTTGTTGCTCACGGGCAGCTTAACCTAAAAGCGGTACTAACGTTATACCACTTTCCGGACGAGTGAAAACCTGACCTCAAATATTTTATAGGAGGAATTGTTATGGGCACAAAAATCATTTCAATCATCTTGTCAATCATCATGATGATCATGACAACTCTCTTCCCCGGCTTCTCATGGCAGGGTGGAGACACAATGGAAATCGGTGATTTCTTGACACAGGTTGGCGTGGCTTTCGGTTACACCGTTCCGGAAACTGATGAAGTTCTTTACGGCATCACTCCGGATAACGAGTACTATGACGCTGTTGCTGCAGCGGCACAGTATGACGTTCTCGTTGATTACGAAGAAATCGATGTACTTGCTTTCGCAGACACAGAGTTTGTTGCAACAGTTCTTGTTAACGCTGCAAACCTCACAACTGACGAAACAGTAGAAATTGCTAACGCTGCAGATTTCGAGAATATCGAAAAGGTTTCTATCGCAGTTGCTAACGGTATCATTCCTGTTGAAGCTGACGGCACAGTAAGCACAGCTGATATGACAGTTAATGACATCACAGCAGCAATCACTCTCGCAGCAAGCCTTCGCTGCGCTATAGGTGATGCTTTCGAAGATTTCGATCTTGTTGACGGTGTTAAGACAGTAGAGTCTTACACAGTTGAAGAAGATGCAGTTATCCTCGATGCAGAATCAGACATCGTTGCAGGTGACGTTTTCGTTACTGACGATGCAGCTTTCAAAGCAGAGGCAGTAGAAGTTGTTGACGGTCAGAAGGTTGTTACAGCTTCTGACGTTGCTATCGACGAAGTTATCGAGAAGATCGACTTCGAAGGTTCAACAGACGTTAACTTCGGTACAGCAATGATCATGGACGGTAACGGTGAAGTTATCAGCGACGGTTTGTTCGACACAGAAGGTCTCTCACCGGAGCAGATCGAAAACCTTATCCATGGTATCCTTCTCACAATCGGCGAAATCAGCTTCTCAATCGGTGATTTCGACATCAGTGCAGAAGTTACAAAGACAGGTCTTGATTTCTCAATCGGAACATCACCCGTTGACGGTGTTGTAGTTACTAAGGACTACTCACTTACAAACCTTTCAATCGATGCTAAGGCTGACGTTGATATCAAGACACTCAACTTCAACGAAGTATACCTCAATGCAGAGTATGATCTCGTTGACAAAACAATAATCGCAGGTTCTTACTACAAAGAGTTTGGCGAGGAAGTAAAGAATGAAGGCGAGAAGCTTGAAGCGGGCAAGGTATTCAATGACCTTGTTAACAAGTACCTTCTCAGCGAGTTTGACTCATCATCAATCAAGCTCTTCACAGTAGTTGTTCCTCTCGGTACAACTCCTCTTACATTCAACTTTGACATTATGCTCAGCATCGATGTTAACGGTAGAATGACAATCACAGTTGTTTCAGAAGAGTACCACGGTATTTCTATCATCAACAACAAGATCAGCAAGGTTAGCGATTCAAAGGTTATCGACCGTGTAGTTGATATTTACGGCGAATTCGAAATCAAGCTTGGTCTCGGCGTAGGCTTCGGTCTCTTCGGTTACACAATCGTTGACGTAGAAGTTTTCGGTGGTGTTGGTGCTTTTGTTGAGGCAACAGCTCGCTTCGTTGATGAAAACGGTAAACCCGTATTCGAGTCAACATATGCAGTGCCAATCGACTACCTTGCAGAAGTAGCTGCAGGTATGGACTTCGAAGGTGACATCCAGATTGTTGGTCATGCTGACATCTATGGTATCCTTGAAGTAGGCGTTGGTAACAACAGCGTTCTCAGTCTTGTTGGTCTTTGCGAGACATGGACTATCTATGACAGAAGCAACGCAACATTCGCATCAATCGAATTTGATTGCTAATGTAAATTGAATTTTTCGGCCGTCGGGGGAAACTCCGACGGCTTTTTCTTTTTTTACGAAGAACGTTCGACGTTCTTTTTTTGTTTACATTTGTTTTATATCCCGTTAAAAAAGAACTGTCATCATATAGGAAGATAATTTATTTGAAATATTTTTAAGATTTTGGCAAAAATAACCTTAAAAAGCTTTGCAAACCTACATAAAAGTGATATAATAACCTGTAACTGTACGATTAAATGGGGTTATGTTCTTTTTTGAACATAAAGCTGTTTGTCGGAGTTAAAAAAGCTAATTGTAAATAGTTTTGAAAGGGATGTTTTTATGGCTGAAAAAGACACAAAGACTAAGCTTAATTACCCAAAAACCATACTCACAGGTTTTGGCTTCCTTGCAACATCAATTGCATGGGCAATTTATGACCCGTACATCACAAAGATTCTTAACAAGATTCTTTCTGAAAGCTCATTGATTGCAAAATGGAGTGAAGCTCTCGGTAATGCAATTCCGTGGCTCGGTAAATTCGCAGAGGCTCAGGGTGAAAGTACTGTTGCTCTTAACGGCGGTTTTACGCTTGTTCCTTTGTTCATTGGTATAATTATGACTTTTGATAACATCTTCGGTGTTATCTTCCAGCCGACTTTCGGCAAGCTTTCTGACAACTGTCATTCAAAGCTCGGTAAACGCCGTCCGTTTATTGTTTCTTGTGCTCCGATTTCGGCAATACTTTTCACACTTATCCCGATAGTTGCACTCAACGTGCCCGGTGACGGATTAAGAATCGCTGCAACAATGGCAGTAGTTATTCTTTTCGTTTTCTCAATGTCCTTGTGGCGTGCACCCGTTGTTGCGCTTATGCCCGACCTTACACCGCCGCATCTTCGTTCTGAAGGTAATGCTGTTATCAACCTTATGGGTGGTATCGGTTCGGCTGTCGGTATGGTTGCAGGTACAATCGGTATTGCACTCTGCACACTTATCGCAGGTTACTCAAATGCTCAGATCAAGGCGAACGAAACTCTCTCTTTCCCGTACGTATTCTTTATCGGTTCTCTCGTTATGATTATCGGTATGCTCGTTCTTCTCTTCTTCGTTAAGGAAGAGGACACAAGCATCAAGCTCAAAGGCGAAATGAACGAGTACGCAGATGCAAAGGCAAGAAGAAAGGCAGAAAAAGAAGCTGCTAAAGCTCAAAAGGCTGCACTCAAGGCTGAAAAGCTTACAGGCGCAGAAAGAAAGAGCCTTATCTTTATGCTCGGTTGTCTTTTCTTCCTCTTCTGCGGTACAAATGCTATCACAACATTCTTCTCATTGTTTGCTCAGGAAATCCTTCATATGATTACTTCCGAAGCAACATTCATCATGCTCATCTTTGCAGTATGCTCAGGTGTTGCAGCTCTTCCTGCAGGTAAGCTCGGCAAAAAGTTCGGCAGAAAAAAGACTATCCTTGGCGGTATCTCTGTTTTCCTTGCAGCATTTATCGTGTTCTTCGCAGTGTTCCTTGTAATGCTCGGCGGTAAGGACCTTTCAATCAAGAACTATGTTGAGGTTAACAACGCATACATCGCAGTTAACGACCAGGTTAACAACTACAACTCCGAAGTAAGTGACGCTGCAAAAGAAGCAGGCAGAGAAGTTGCTGAAAACGAAGTTATCACAATGGATACTTATATCGAATATAAGCAGGGTAAGGCTGTTGACGGTGCAGAGTACTACGCAGAATTTGACAAGTACTTTGCCGAGAATGCAGGCGAAGCAACAGAAAATGCTGTTGTAGGTGTTGCTGAAAATGTTCTTGCGCTTGAAAATGCTGACTTTGGCGAAGCTCTTGCAGCAATTTCAGAATCAGTTGCAGGTATCACAAAGATTCTCCGCGTTCTCATTTACCCCGTTCTTATCCTTGGCGGTGCTGCTAATATGTTTATCACTGTTAACACACTTCCGCTTGTTCTTGATATCGGCGGTGTTGCAAAGGTCGGAACATTCACAGGTTACTATTACACAGCTACATTCTCCGCACAGATTGCAGCTCCGATCGTTTACGGTTTCATCAGAATGTTTGCAGGAACTTATATGTCGCTGTTCTATTACAGCCCGATTATGTTTGCGTTTGCAATCTTCTTCCTGATTTTCGTTAAACACGGTGAATCAAAAATCACGGACGAAATGATTAAAGAAGCAAGAATGTCAGAAGATTAATTGGAGGAAATAATAATGGCAAATGCCTTGTTACAAATCAAAAACCTCAGGAAGAGCTATGGCTCTCATGAGGTTCTCAAAGGTATTTCGTTTGATATCCCGCAGGGGCAGATTGTCGGTCTTCTCGGACCGAACGGATGCGGTAAATCATCAATGATAAAATCAATCGTTGGTCTTATCAATGACTACGAGGGCGAAATCCTTATCAACGGTCAGGCTCCCGGCGTAGAGTCAAAGAAGGTTGTTGCATACCTTCCGGAAAAGAATTATCTTGCGCCGTGGATGACACCGAAACAGGCAATCAATTACGTTGCTGATTTCTACAGTAATTTCGATAAAGAAAAAGCAATCGCAATGGCTCAGACTTTTGAGCTTGATATGAAGCAGAAGCTCAAGACAATGTCAAAAGGTCAGCAGGAAAAGCTTCACCTTATCCTCGTTATGTGCCGTAAGGCGGACCTTTACATCCTCGACGAGCCTCTCGGCGGCGTTGACGTTGTTGCAAGAGATTTCATCCTTGAAACAATTCTCCGCAACCACGCAGAAAATTCAACAATCCTCCTTTCTACTCATCTTATTTATGATATTGAAAGAATCCTTGACCGCGTTCTTATGGTCAAGGGCGGCACACTTGCTGTTAACACTGAAGTTGAAAAAATCAGAGAAAACGGCAACACCGTAGAGAATCTGTTCAGGGAGGTGTTCAGCAATGTTTGGTAAGCTTTTGAAACATGACTTCTTTGCAACAGGAAGATTTATGGGCGTTGTTTATGCAGTTTTCGCCATCGTTGCAGTTTACCTCGTCGGCTCCGTTCATTTCAGCGGAAGCGAGCTTGATTCAATCGGCGAAATGCTCAGCTACATTGTGCTTTGTCTTATCGCTTTTGTAAACTTCATTCTTACGGCAGTTGTCGTAATGTCAAATTTCCAGAAGACTCTTTACGGTGAGCAGGGTTATCTTACATTTACGCTTCCCGTTAAAAGCTCTTCAGTTTTGCTCTCAAAAACAATTGTTTCAATTTTCTGGTATCTTGCAGCTTTCGCTTGCTTCTTCCTCACGGCAAGAATTGCTTTGTGGGCAGCAGGCGAGGCAATGGGCGAAACTGCGCTCGGTCTTATTGATTCAATTCTCGCAATGTCGGAAGAAGGTCTCAGCATTTCCGTAATCATAGTTGCGACTATTGCGGCAATTATCGAGTTTTTCTTTATGGTTGTTGCGTTTACAATGATTGCTTTCCTTGCAATCACAGTTTCAAACACAAGACCTTTCCAGAAGCATCATTCACTTTATGCAATGCTGTTTATGGCAGTAATCGGGTTCGTTGTAGTTAAGATTTCTGAACTTATCGGCGAAGAACCTTTCCTTGGATTCAATTATAATTTCTCAACGGAAAAACTTGCTTTTGCTGTGGGTAACAATGCGAAACTTGCCGTTGCACACATTGATATTGCTGTGCCGATTTTCCTTATGATTGTCAGCGTCGGTTTCTTCTTTATAACACACTATCTTATGAAGAAGAAGATTAACATCAGATGATGCGTATCGGAATTTTTGGCGGTACGTTTGATCCGCCTCACGCAGGTCACAAGAAATATGCTGACGAGCTGAAAGTCAGGCTTTCGCTCGATAAGCTTATTGTCATACCGACTTCAACACCTCCGCACAAAGAAAAGGTAAATTCAGCTTCAGCCGAAGACAGGCTGAATATGGTAAAAATCCTTTTCAGAAACGAAGCGGACGTTGAAGTAAGCAACATGGAAATTGCTCGTGGAGGAAAGAGTTACACCTACGAAACCGTAACTCTCCTTCACGGGATTTACCCTGATGCCGAGCTGATTTTTCTTCTCGGCTCGGATATGCTTTTCACTTTTCACCAATGGCTGAATCCTGACGTGATTTTATCTCACGTAAAAATCTGCGCCGTTACAAGAAGTGATGAAATTAATGAAGAAGAACTCAGGGAATATGTTGAAAAATATTTTCCCGAAAGCAAAGAAAGATTCATCACCTGCGATTTTGACCCGGTTGAGATCAGCTCAACAAAGATTCGCAATGCTGTCCGCGACGGTGAAAGCGTTGAGGGTATTGTCGACCGAGAGGTGCTGAAATACATAAAAGAAAAGGAGTTATACCTTTGAACGGCTGGACTGATGAAAAAACCATTGAGCTCATAAGGTCGAAGCTGGAATTAAGGCGGTTTCAACACAGCCTTAACGTTGCGGAAAGTGCGCGCTACCTTGCCGAAAAATATGACGGCGATGCGGAAAAAGCGTACACGGCAGGGCTCCTGCACGACGTTATGAAAAACTCCTCTCCCGAGGAGCAGCTGGGGGTTATAACTGAGGCAGGGATTGAGCTTCTGCCCGAAGAGCGTGCGAACAAAAAACTCTGGCACGCAATCGCAGGAGCTGCATATATCAAAAATGTTATGGGTATCGACGACAAGGAAATTTACAAAGCCGTACGGTACCATACAACGGGCAGAGCAGAAATGTCTTTGCTTGAAAAAATAGTTTATCTTGCAGATTACATATCAGCTGAACGCAATTACAAAGACGTTGACGTTATGCGGAAGCTTTGCGACGAGTCAATGGACGAAGCGGTGCTTTATGCGCTCGAGTTCGGTATACCTGACCTTGTAAGAAAGGGGAGTGTCATTCATCCCGACAGCCTCGATCTTTACAATGAAATGGTGATAAAAAAGCAAGGAGGAAACAGGATATGACATCACTTGAAACAGCAAAAAATATAGTTAAGATTCTCGACAATAAAAAGGCGATGGACATCGACCTTATCCAGACGCAGGAGCTGACTATCGTTTCTGATTATTTTGTTATCGCAAACGGTACTTCAAATACGCACGTACGCGCTCTTGCCGATGAGGTTGAAGAAGAAATGAGCAAACTCGGCGTTGAGCCTGACCATATTGAAGGAAGAGCAACGGGTTGGATTCTTCTTGATTACGGTTGCGTCCTCGTTCACGTGTTTGACCCGCAGTCAAGAGAGTATTATAACCTCGAAAGACTCTGGGGCGATGCCGCAAAGGTGGATATTTCCGACATCGTCACACCGGACTAAGATATAAATTTGAATTATTACGTAGGGGACGACATCCTCGACGTCCCGAAAAACAACGGACGGCAACGGTGACCCCTACAAGCGATAAATTGAAAATCTCACAGAGAAAAACTGATGAGATGATTTAACTCGGAGGAATATTGAAATGGGTTATGATTTTAAATCAACAGAGAAAAAATGGCAGGATAAATGGGAGGCAGAGGGTGTCTTCAATGCGGTAGATTTTTCGGATAAGCCGAAGTTCTATGCCCTCGTTGAGTTCCCGTATCCCAGCGGTGCAGGTATGCACGTCGGTCACATCAAGGCTTACTCAGGTCGTGAAAGAGTGTCAAGAAAAAGAAGAATGCAGGGTTATAACGTATTGTTCCCGATCGGCTTTGATGCTTACGGTCTTCCGACGGAAAACTATGCTATCAAAACAGGCATTCATCCCCGTAAGGTTACGGATATGAATATCGAAAAATTCTCAAGCCAGCTCAAGAGGGTAGGTTTCTCTTTCGACTGGACAAGAGTTGTTGATACCACTCAGGAAGATTACTACAAGTGGACACAGTGGATTTTCCTTAAGATGTTTGAAAACGGTCTTGCATTCAGAGATAAGACTCTTGTTAACTACTGTCCGTCATGTAAGGTTGTTCTTTCAAATGAAGACTCACAGGGCGGTAAGTGTGATATCTGTCATTCAGACATCGTGCAGAAGTCAAAAGACGTTTGGTACCTTCGTATCACGGAGTACGCAGACAAGCTCCTTGAAGGCCTTGAAAAGGTTGATTACCTTCCCAACGTAAAGCTTCAGCAGCAGAACTGGATCGGTAAATCAACAGGTGCATTCGTTGACTTTGAAGTAAAGGGTTCAGACAACGAAAAGCTCAAGGTTTATACAACACGTCCGGATACACTCTTCGGCGTAACATTTATGGTTATGGCTCCCGAGCATCCGATGATTGACAAGTATGCTGACCGTATCGCAAATATGGCAGATATTGAAGCATACAGAAAAGAATGCGCAAAGAAGACAGAGTTTGAAAGAACTCAGCTTGTTAAGGACAAGACAGGTGTATGCATCAGCGGTATTTCAGCAATCAATCCCGTAAACGGTAAGGAAATCCCGATTTACATATCTGACTATGTTATGATGGGATACGGTACAGGCGCTATTATGGCTGTTCCTGCACACGACGACCGTGACTACGATTTCGCAAAGAAATTCGGTATCGATATCATCGAAGTTATCAAGGGTGGCAACATTGAAGAAGCTGCTTATGCAGGCGAGGGCGAGCTTGTTAATTCAGAGTTCCTCAACGGTATCACTTCAAAGCGTGAAGCTATCGACACAATGGCTGAATATCTTCAGAAGAACGGTATCGGCGAAAAGGGTGTTCAGTATAAGATGAAGGACTGGGCATTCAACAGACAGCGTTACTGGGGCGAGCCTATTCCTATCGTTCACTGCGAAAAGTGCGGTATGGTTGCTGTTCCTTATGAAGAGCTTCCGCTTAAGCTTCCTCAGGTTGAAAACTTTGAACCCGGTCAGGACGGCGAAAGTCCGCTTGCAAAGATCGATTCATACGTTAACTGCAAATGCCCGAAGTGCGGCGCAGATGCAAAGCGTGAAACGGATACAATGCCTCAGTGGGCAGGTTCATCATGGTACTTCCTTCGTTACATCGACCCGAACAATAACGAAGCTCTCGCAGACAGCGAAAAGCTCAAGTACTGGGGTCAGGTTGACTGGTACAACGGCGGTATGGAGCACGTTACACGTCATATGATTTATTCACGTTTCTGGCATAAGTTCCTTTATGACCTCGGTGTTGTTCCGAACGACGAGCCTTATGCAAAGCGTACTGCTCAGGGTCTTATCCTCGGTCCTGACGGCGACAAGATGAGTAAGTCAAAGGGTAATGTTGTTGACCCGAACGAGGTTGTTGATGAATTCGGTGCAGACGTTCTTCGTGCTTACGTTCTCTTCATGGGTGACTATGAAAAGGCTGCTCCGTGGTCAGCTTCATCCGTTAAGGGCTGTAAGAGATTTATCGACAGAACATGGGGTCTTCAGGATATCCTCGTTGACGGCGATGATTACTCAAAGGAGCTTGAGTCAGCTTTCCATAAGACAATCAAGAAGGTAACTGAAGATATCGAAAATATGAAGTTCAACACAGCAATCGCTGCTTTGATGACACTTCTTAACACAATTTACGATAAGGGCGCAATCAACAAGGCAGAGCTTAAGACTTTCGCAACTCTTCTTAATCCGTTTGCACCTCACGTAACTGAAGAAATCTGGGCTCAGCAGGGCTTCGGCGGCATGCTCGCTAACGGCAGTTGGGTAGATTTCGATGAAGCAAAGTGTGTTGACGATGAAATCGAAATTGTTGCTCAGATTAACGGCAAGGTTCGTGCAAAGCTTATGATTCCTGCTGAAATCGAAGCAGCAGATGCAATCGCACTTGCAAAGAAAGAACTCGCTGATTCTATTGAAGGAAAGCAGATTGTTAAGGAGCTTTATGTCAAGGGCAGACTCGTTAACATTGTTGTAAGATAAGTCTTTTTCCTTCGCTGCAGAAAAATTATCAATATTAAAAATTATTGTTGACATACTGAAAATCGTGTGTTAGAATAAGGTGTATATTAGAAAATTGCCCCTGCAAGTAGCGGAGGGAGGGAATACAATGAGTCAGGTAAAAGTTAAGGAAGGCGAATCTTTAGATAACGCTCTCAGAAGATTTAAGAGACAGACTTCAAGAGACGGCGTTATTCAGGAAGTTCGTAAAAGAGAACACTATGAGAAGCCGTCAGTTAAGCGTAAGAAGAAGTCTGAGGCTGCTCGTAAAAGAAAGTTCAAATAATCAATTAAGTGAGTGTCTTTTGACGCTCACTTTTTTGTTTTCTCGTTGACAGTGAATTCTTAATATGATATGATTTTTACATCCCGAAAAAGAAAGAATGATTAAAATGAATGCAAAGTACAACAAACTTATAACGAATGTTTTAGCCCCGATTTTTAAATGCAAGTTTTTGCCGTGTATCCACATTGCAAAGCTTTTCAACAGACCGTCTGAGGTTATTTCGATTGCAGGAAAAGGCGTAGACAAGCCCGATGACCCGATTTATATGACAGCTCACCGTGGTGTTACTTCAGTTGCGCCCGAAAATACTATCCCTGCTTATGAAGAGGCTGTAAGGCTCGGCTATTATTCTGCAGAGTGCGATATTCAGCGTACAAAGGATGGCGTGTGGGTGCTTCTCCATAACGATACGGTTGACAAGTGGTTTTGCGAATACGGTCCCATCAAGGATGCAACATATGCAGAAGCAAGCAAGTACAGCTTCAAGGGCGGTTCAACTTTCTGGGCATATGATGACCTCAAAATTCCGACTCTTGACGAATTTCTTGATGTTTTTGTCGGAACAAACACAAGACCGCAGATTGAAATCAAGGCTGAAACATACGACACTCTTCACGAGGTTGTTGATGCCGTCGTGAAAAAAGGTCTTGAAGAAAGTGCTATCGTAATTTCCTTTGACCTTCAGCAGCTCAGGGAAATTCATAAGCTGAACGATAAAATTGAGCTTTGGTATCTCGTCGGAAGAGTTACCGAAGAAAACATCGCAGAGGCGAAGTCGATTTCGGATAAAGTATGGCTTTCTGCTCACTTTGACCAGAATGACAGACGTTCTGTTAAGCTTGCTATCGACAGCGGAATCAATGCATCTTATTGGACTGTAAATACAATTGAAAATGCAAAAATGATGTATGACCTCGGCGTAAGATACATTGAAACGGATATTCTTATCAACTGATAAAACTTCACTTGAAAATGAGGTGCAGAAATGAAGAATAAAAAAGAAAAAAAGGCTCCGCAGCCTAAAACTACGGAGAATAATGAAGCGGTTATCATTACGGGATTTGTTCTTACAATGAAGAAAGCGCTTGAGAAAACCGAGGGCGTTTCGGATATGCGCTTTGCTCCGACAATGGACGGATACCGAGTGTATTTCAAGCTTGACGGCAAGGATTGCAAAATTGCCGTTGATAAGAAAGTACTTACTGACGGTTACAAAGTCGTGAAGTTTGTTGACGGTTTCAAAAAGGCATCGGCAACGCTTAAAACACCGGAGCAGTATCAGGACGTTATTGACAAAGTACTCAACGGTAAAAAGGTTAAAGCAAAAAAGAAAAAGTAAAAGCAACCGCCATCAGGTTTTCCTGATGGCGGTTATGTTATCTTTGGAAAAGTTCATCTGTTTCCCATTTTAAAGGGTTACTGTCAATGTACTCCCACTTTTCGTTGTAATCTTCCTGGTTTCTGATTATATGGTCATATGATCGTTCTTGCCAGAGATTACAACCGTATTCCTTGTTGCAGAATCTTTTAAACGTACCGACAAATTTTGAAACAAGCGAATTCGTAGGGACGGGCGTCCTCGACCGTCCGTCTGCCGATTTTTTTATTGTTAGCAAAAGATGAATGTGGTTCGGCATGATTACGTATTTATCAACAGAAATATTATCATAAAAATGCGACATGAAACTCAGTTGTTTATCAGCGATTTTTCCTAACGATGTTAATTCGTTTTGCGGACGGTCGAGGACGCCCGTCCCTACGCGAATCTCAGATAACAGATTTTTTCTGTTTTTGGCACAAATAGTTATGAAATATGTACCCGGAGAATTGTAATCGTAATTTTTTAGCCGGATTGCTTGTTTATTAGGAAATGGTTTTATATCCATATAAAATTAATGATACTTCGGCATCCAATCTCCGTGAACTTCGATGAGCTCGTCGACCATTTTAACGATATCGTCAATGCTGAGCTCTGAGCCTGTGTGCGGGTCAAGCATTGCTGCCTGATAGATGTGATCCTTCTTCTTTGTAACAGCAGCTTCAATTGTGAGCAACTGCGGATTGATGTTTGTCATATTCATCGCTGCAAGCTGAACGGGAAGCTTACCCATATGGCAGGGTGTTACACCGCTTGAATCAACAAGACACGGAACCTCAACACAAGCATCTGCGGGAAGGTTGTCGATAAGACCTGTGTTAAGAACGTTACCGCCGATTTTGTACGGATTGTTTGTAACCATTGCTTCCATAATGTATGAAGCGTATTCCTTTGAACGTGTGTGTGTGACTTCTCCGTTTGCGAGAATCTCGTCTCTCTGCTTTGCCCAGCCTGCAATCTGATCGATGCAACGGCGCGGATACTCGTCAAGAGGAATGTTGTAATCTGCGATAAGGTTCGGGTACTTATCCTTGATATAGAACATATTGTATTCTGCGTTGTGCTCACTTGACTCTGTACAGTAGTAGCCGAGGCGCTTGATGTATTCAAAACGAACCATATCGTGATGCTTCTTT
>JAZSID010000038.1:0-14806 GCA_045533625.1 Acutalibacteraceae bacterium
TGGAGAAATACCGCAAGTTGATGCAGGACGTCAAACACCTTACGCCGATAGTTGAAAAATACCGTGAATATAAAAAGACAGTTGCCGACCTTGAGGAAGCGAAGATGCTTCTTGATGAGGGTGGACTGGATAAGGATTTCCGTGAAATGGTGCTTGAACAGCTCGAAGATTACAAGCAGCAGATTGAAGTTATTGGTGAGGAGCTGAAAATTCTGCTTCTTCCGCGCGACCCGAACGATGACAGAAATGTTATCATCGAAATCCGTGGCGGTGCAGGCGGTGAGGAATCTGCACTTTTTGCAAATTCACTTTTCAGAATGTACTCAATGTATGCCGAGGCAAGAGGTTGGAAGCCCGAAGTTTTAAGTTCAAACCCGACTGAGCTCGGAGGTTTTAAGGAAGTCAGCTTTATGATAAGCGGTGACGGCGCATATTCGCGTTTCAAGTTTGAAAGCGGTGTTCACCGTGCTCGGCCTGGACCCGAACCGGAGTCGCAGGGACGAATCCACACTTCAACCGTAACGGTTGCCGTGCTTCCCGAGGCGCAGGATGTTGATATTGAGATCAACCCTGCCGACTTACAGATTGACACCTTCCGTTCAAGCGGTGCAGGCGGACAGCATATCAACAAAACAGAATCTGCAATCCGAATCACTCACTTACCTACAGGTACCGTCGTTGAGTGTCAGGACGAAAGAAGTCAGCACAAAAACAGGGACAAGGCGATGAAGATTCTTCGTTCGCGAATCCTTGATGCTGAGCGTGAAAAGCAGAATAAAGAAATTGCAGGTGAGCGAAAGTCACAGGTCGGTACGGGCGACAGAAGCGAACGTATCCGAACATACAACTATCCTCAGGGACGTGTCAGCGACCACAGAATCGGCCTTACTTTATATAAGCTTGAGGCTATTCTCAACGGCGACCTTGACGAGGTTATCGACGCGCTCATAACTGCAGATACAGCAGAAAAGCTTAAATCGGAATAATTCCGAGGTGATTTTTTGAAAACAAAGTTTTATAAAAACTGTGACGCTTCCGAGCTTACGGAAGCCGCAGAAATATTAAAAAACGGCGGACTTGTTGCAATCCCGACGGAAACTGTTTACGGGCTTGCGGCAAATGCCTATAACGGTGAGGCTGTTTCAAAAGTCTTTGAAGCAAAGGGCAGACCGACAGACAACCCGATGATTGTCCACATCTCAAAGCTTGAAGAAATTCAACCTCTTGTAACGGATTTCCCCGAAAAAGCAAAGGCTCTTGCCGAAGCTTACTGGCCGGGACCGCTTACGATGATTCTTCCGAAATCCGACCTTGTGCCGCGCGAAGTTGCGCCGAGGCTTGAAACGGTTGCCGTGCGTATGCCGTCACACCCGACAGCAAGAAAGATTATTGAACTTGCAGGTGTACCGCTTGCCGCACCGTCAGCGAATTCTTCAGGTTCACCAAGTCCGACAACGGCTCAGCACGTGCTCAATGACCTCGACGGAAAAATCGATGCAATTGTTGACGGCGGCGAGTGCGACGTCGGAATTGAATCGACGGTAATCACCCTTGCGACCGATGTGCCGCGACTTCTTCGTCCGGGCGGAATAACACTTGAACAGCTCGAAAAAGTTTTGGGCAAGGTTGATGTTGACCCTGCCGTGATGTCAGAGTTAAAAGAAGGGGTTGCACCGGCATCTCCGGGAATGAAATATAAGCATTATTCGCCGAAAGCGGAAGTATATATTGTTGAAGGCAACCTTGAAAGCTTCAGGTTTCTGATTGATTCAGAATATCAGGATGGTGATATGGTGCTTTGCTTCAACGGTGAGGAAACGGATATCCCCGTTCCCTGCCTTTCGTTCGGTGCCGAAAACGACCTTGATTCGCAGGCACATCTGCTTTTTGCACAGCTTCGCAAATTCGACGAGCTTGGGGCGAAAAGAGTTTTTGTCAGAGCACCGAGCAGTGAAGGCGTAGGCCTTGGAGTTTACAACAGGCTTCTTCGTGCAGCGGCATTCAAAATAATCAAACCGCCCGTGATTTACGGTCTTACGGGACAGACAGGTGCAGGAAAAAGCTCAGTCGGAAAAATGCTCAGCGAAAAAGGCTATCTCATCGTTGACGGTGACGTTGCCGCAAGAGCAGTTGTTGAAAAGGGTTCGCCTGTGCTCGATAGACTTGCGGAAACTTTCGGCTCGGATATCCTTGACGAAAACGGTGAGCTTATCCGTTCGGCACTTGCAAAAAAAGCGTTTTCAACGGAAGAAAACCGACAGAAGCTCAACGGCATTACACACCCTGCCGTAACGAGATGGGCAATCGATTTCATAAAAGCAAATCTTACAGAAAAGCACAAAGGTGTTGTCGTTGATGCCGCGGCAATTTTCGACAGCGACATCAGAAGATATTGCTCAAAGATGATTGTCGTAACTGCACCTGAAGAAGAACGTCTTGCAAGAATCCTCAGCCGTGACGGACTTACGAAAGAAGCGGCGATGCTTCGGATTAATGCTCAGAAAGACGAGCAATACTATACTGACAGGGCAGATGTTATCATCAGGAATTATGCTCCGTACGACATTTCGCAGGAGCTGGAATTATTATAAGACGAAGTCTTTGCGTAAGTTGTCAAAGTTAAGTAAAATAAAAAATTGCTATTTATATTTTAAAGTCAATTAATGTAAGGAGGACTCGAAATGAGCGAAGAAAAAACAGAGGTACAGCTTCTTCAGGAGAAGCTTATGATGAACAAAAAACACGCCGCCAAAGTGATTGACGACGCGGAAATGGCAAAGGCTATGGACTTTGCAGAGGGATACAAAAAATTCCTCAACGACAACAAGACAGAGCGTGAGGTTGCAGCTTTTATTATTGAAGAAGCAAAGAAACACGGCTTTGTTGAGTTTGACAAATTCGGCGAATATAAGCCGGGCGACAAGGTTTACTACTTCAACCGTAAAAAGGCTGCTATTCTTGCAGTAATCGGTAAGAAGAGCATCGGCGAGGGTGCACACATCGCAGCTGCACACATCGACTCACCGAGAGTTGACCTCAAGCCGAATCCGCTTTATGAGTCAAATGAAATCGCACTTTTCAAGACTCACTATTACGGCGGTATCAGAAAGTATCAGTGGCCGACAGTGCCTCTTTCAATGCACGGTATAATCGTTCGTAAGGACGGCACAGAAATTGAAGTCAATATCGGCGAAAAAGAAGGCGAACCGCAGTTCATCATCACAGACCTTCTTCCGCACCTCGGCCGTGAGCAGAGCGAAAGAAAGCTCGGTCAGGGCATCAAGGGCGAAGAACTCAATGTTATCGTGGGTTCACTTCCGTTCAAGTCAGATTCAGGCAGTGAGCTTGTAAAGCTTAACATTCTTAAGATGCTCAACGACAAGTACGGCATCGTTGAGGAAGATTTCCTCACAGCAGAGCTTGAAATGGTGCCTGCAACAAAGGTTAACGATATCGGCTTTGACCGTAGTCTTATCGGCGGATACGGCCACGACGACCGTGTCTGTGCATACCCTGAGCTTATGGCTATTCTTGAGCTTGAAGAAGCTCCCGAGCATACTGCAGTTGCAGTTTTTGCAGACAAGGAAGAGACAGGTTCAGACGGAAACACAGGTCTTAATTCTTCGTATCTGCGTTACTTCATCGCAGACCTTGCAAGACTTGAAGGTCTTATGGGCAGAGATGCACTTTCAAAGTCAAAGTGCCTTTCAGCTGACGTAAACGCGGCATTCGACCCGACATTCCCGTCACCCTTTGAGGCTGCAAACTCAGCATATATCAACAAGGGTATCGTTGTTACAAAGTACACAGGCTCAGGCGGAAAGGGTGGCACATCGGACGCAAGCGCAGAATTCGTCGGCGAGGTTACAAGAATCTTCAACGCAGCAGATGTTTGCTGGCAGATGGCGGAACTTGGTGCTGTTGACGCAGGCGGCGGCGGAACGGTTGCAAAGTATGTTGCAAACCTTGACATTGACGTTGTTGACGTCGGCGTTCCCGTGCTTTCAATGCACGCTCCGTACGAGGTTGTTTCAAAGCTCGACGTATATATGACAAACAAAGCAATTTCGGCATTCTTCAAAGCATAAGGATAAAACAAAAAGAGTATTGAGTTTTTGCTCAATACTCTTCTTTTATTTGCGTTTTGATTGGATTCGTTTTCTTTCTGCTTTTTTCTGCGATTTTGCTTCCTTTTTTACTTTAAGATTTTTCAGAATCTTCGGAAACGCGACAGCAAAAACAACCTCAATTACAAGTATCGCAACAAGCAGAATAATCCACACAGTTCTTTCCTGAGCAGCTTTTTCTGCAAGTGTGGCAGCATTTGCATCAACCGACGAATCTACTGCAATTGCAAGAATCCTTAAAAAATCATACATCAAAATCCCTCAATTCTCTGTAAACTGCGGAAACAGGAAGACCGACAACATTGAAATAATCGCCGTCGATTTTCCTTATGAGAATGCAACCTTTGCCCTGGATTCCGTAAGCTCCTGCTTTGTCCATCGGCTCTTTCGTTGCAACATACGCCTTTATCTCCTCTTCTGTAAGAGGATAAAACTCAACCTGAGTTGCTTCACAGAAAGTCTTTATCTTTTCGCCTTTTATCAGCGCAACGCCCGTATAAACCGTGTGAACTCTGCCCGAAAGCATTGTGAGAAGCTCAACGGCATTTTCTTCCGATTTCGGTTTGCCGAGGATTTTTCCGTCAAGCACAACAACCGTATCAGCACCGATGACGAGAGCATCAGGATTATTCAAGACTACAGCCTGCGCCTTCTGCTTTGCAAGGGACATAACGACACCGTCGGGAGTAAGCGACGGGTCAATCACTTCGTCTACGTCGGCAACCTTAACAACAAAATCAATTCCCGCAAGCGCAAGTAGCTCTTTCCTTCGCGGAGATGCGGACGCAAGTATTATCTCACTCATCACCACAACCCCTTATCACGAAGAAGCTTGACCTTAAGAACAGCGGCCTGAGTTTTGCCGTCACGAAGTTCATTGTTAAGCACCATCTCAACGGCCTTATCAAGAGGAATGCGTTCAACGTTCAGAAACTCATCTTCATCAAGATTCTGCTTTGTAAATGTGAGGTCTTTTGCGGCGTAGAGATGAATTATCTCGCCACAATAACCCGGTGTGGGATAAAACTTGCCGAGGTCACGGTAAGTTTCTGCAACGCAACCAGCCTCTTCCTCAAGCTCACGCTTTCCGCTTTCAAACGGATCCTCCCCTTTTTCAAGCTTACCTGCAGGAAGCTCGGCAACAACTTCAAGGTACGGATATCTGAACTGACGGACAAAAAGAAGCTCGTCATCATCCGTCAATGCGGCAACACACACTCCGCCCGGATGCTCAACTACCTCTCGGATGCAGGGCTTACCGTTCGGAAGCTCGGCATCGTCACGGCGGACGTTGATTATCTTGCCTTCATAAATATAATTTTTCTTAACAATTTTTTCTTCGAGATTCATATTCTTCACCAACAAATAAAGGGGTAACCGTTCGGTTACCCCCGTTTTTGTAAAATTAGTCTTCGTCGCAATCGCAGTCGCAATCGAACTCAAACTCAAGTGTTTCACCGCAAGCGGGGCACTGAATTGTTTCCTCATCAAGGATGCTGTCGTCAAGGCAGATAATCTCGTTACAAGCGGGACACTCAACCTCAACATAATCATCGCCGCAGCAGCAGTCACAATCGTCATCGCAGCAATCGCAATCACAATCGTAATCTTCTTCGTCAAGAAGATACTCTTCAACGTCGCCGAGATCCTCGTCGATTTCGTCAACAAGCTCTTCGAGCATTGCAACTTCGTCCTCAAGGTCTGCGATTGAAAGAGCCATCTCTTCAATAACGTCTGCCATAGCCTTGATAAGCTTTACTTCGTCTGTTTCTGCTTCAAAATGAGCCATATCAACAAGGCCCTTGATATATGCAGCTTTTTCTGTAACTGTCATCATTGTAAAGTCATCCTTTCAAAAAGATTATGCTCTGCCGAGATATTCGCCTGTACGTGTATCGATCTGGATCATTTCGCCCTCTTCGATGAAGAGAGGAACCTTAACCTCTGCGCCTGTTTCAAGAGTTGCGGGCTTTGTTGTGTTTGTAGCTGTGTCGCCCTTGAAGCCGGGGTCAGTCTTTGTAACTTCGAGCTCAACGAATGTCGGCGGTTCAACACCGAAAACCTTACCCTTGTAAGAAAGAACCTTACAAACCATACCGTCCTTAACAAACTTGAAGTTGTCTGAAAGGTCAGACTCGTTGATCGGCTCAAGCTCGTATGTTTCCTGATCCATAAAGTAGTAAAGACCGCCGTCGCTGTAAGAATATTCCATATCCTTTCTTTCAATGAAAGCTGTCGGGAACTTTGCTGACGGGTTGTAGCTCTTTTCTGTTACAGCACCTGTAAGAACGTTCTTTGTCTTTGTTCTTACGAAAGCTGCGCCTTTACCGGGCTTAACATGCTGGAACTCAACAACCTGAAGCACGTTGCCGTCCTCTTCAAATGTAACACCATTTCTGAAATCGCCTGCTGAAACCATATTTATTCCTCCGATTTTTGATTCTTCATATATACGGAACATCAGAAAACGTTCCGCCATATTATTAACGTTATTATTTTATACTATTTTATCGTGTTTTTCAAGTCTTTTCATGCAAAAACAGAAAAAGCACATAAAAAAGACGATGTTAAACCTTAATTTAACATCGTCTGAAGATTAAACTTTTTTAATTCCTGTTGCAATCTGCAGGATGCTCAGAGCATCTGCGGAATTTACTTTTGAGTCGCCGTTCATATCGGCTACTGTTTTCTGCTTATCCGAAAGTGTCTGGGATGCTGTTGAAAACTTAAGAACGATAAGAGCGTCTGCTGAATTTACTGCATCATTCGAATCAATATCGCCAAGTCCCGTAACGAAAGATGTCTTTCGTGACCAGCCTGTTTTGCCGTTGTACTTGTACTTAACCCAGCCGTCAGACTCGCCCACAATCTTAACTATTGTGTTCTTCGGTGCTGTTTCAACTGTTGATGCAAAGACGGAAGCACTTTCCTTAAGAGCTACCGAGCTCTTTGTTCGTGCAAGATAGCTTTTGAAAGAAACGTCAGGCTGTGTTGAACCTGAGTTGTCGGGAGCAACATACTTTGAAATGTACTCCATTGAAACCCAACCGGTCTTTCCGTCGTAATTAACTCTTGCCCAACCGTTGTATTCACCTGTTACGTCAATTACCTTGCCATAAGGAATCTCGCCGATTTTGTCGTAATCAACGCCTGCGCCCTTTCTCATATTGAGATGCGGCTGTGCGTTTACTATAGCCTTGTAGGAAACTTCCTTGATGCTCGGATTTGTCGGGTTAGAAGGTGTTGTTGTGCTTCCGCCGACATTAAAGTTAAAGTTATATGCCTGTGACTGACCCGAAGCATTCTTCGCAACGATTGAGTAAATATATTTTCCTGCACCGAGTGAAGAAATTTTAATCTTATCGTTTGCCTTTGAAAGAGCAAAGCTCTTTGCGTCAGGATTTACGCTGAAGGTCTGCTTAGTTGCGCCTGCAGCTGTTGATACTGAAACTGTTACGTTTGTAAGCTTTGAGCCTGAAACAATTGTACCGTAGGCTGTGAATGACTCGCCCTTTGCAGTATTCTGTGCCGGGTGGTTATTTGTGATTTTCAATCCGCTTGTGGAAATTGCAAGACCGTTCTGACGGATAACCATTCTGTCAAGAGAGCCTCTTACCCACTTATCAAGTCGCATATAAGCTGTTGAGCTGTTGTAAGAATCGTCAACGTCAACAATAAGGAAACCTGAAAGCTCAAGCTTTGATGAGTTTCCGTCGTAACCGTAAACTACTGAATAGTGCGGTGAAGATCTGCGCACAATTACAGGGTAGCCTGTCTTAAGCTGATTGTAGAGTGTTTTCATATCAAAGCCTTCGATCGGCTTGTAGCCAAGCTTTGACCAAGTTGCGCTGACTGAATAGCCGTTTGCAGAATATACCGCCTGATATGCTGCTGAATTGGAGTTTCCTGACGGAAGCCCGTGGCAATAAGCTTCGATTGTTGCCATTGAAGCAATTGCACAGTCACCTGAACCAACCTGCTGGCTGACTCGCGGCACATTGAGCCTGATTTCAGGATAAGACTCTGCAGCGCTTGCGCTCATGCCCATTGCAAAGAAAATAACCAATGTTGCAACAAAACCCAACACAAACTTCATCATCTTTTTAATTGATGGTGCTTTTGTCATAAGTAAAGTCCTTTCGTTTTGAACAGAAGCATTGCGCGATTACTTCGCCACCCCTGCTCTTACAAATCTGTTACCAATTGTAACATATTGTAACCTTTTGGTCAATACTTATATTTTTACCAATTCTTTTGGTATTTTTGTTAAATTTGCACAACCGTTTTTTGTAATTATTGCCATATCTTCAATTCTGACGCCATATTTGCCCGGAATGTAGATTCCCGGCTCAATCGTAACTATATTTCCGATTTGTAACCTTTTGTCATTTTTCGGGGATAACGTCGGTTTTTCGTGAATTTCAAGCCCGGCACCGTGTCCCGTTGAATGTCGGAAGAAATCACCGTAGCCTTTTTCCTTTATATATTCACGTGCTGTGGCATCGACATCGGAGCATTTGACACCCTCTTTAAGCGTTGCCAACGCTCTGAGCTGTGCTTCGAGTACAGTTTCGTAAACCCTCACCTGCTCATCACTGACTTCACCCAAAGCAACCGTCCTTGTCATATCCGAATGGTAGCCGTTTACAACAGCGCCGTAATCCATCGTGACAAAATCGCCGTTGCATACTTTTTTATCTGTAGGTACCCCGTGAGGCTTCGATGTGTTTGCGCCCGAAATTGCAATCGTTTCAAAAGAAACTGCTTCGGCACCGTTTTTAAGCATAAAGAAATCCAGTGCAAGTGCAACTTCCCTTTCCGTTACACCCTCTTTGATAAATCCGAGGATGTGTTCAAACGCAGCTTCCGCAATCCGCTGAGCTTTTGTTATTGATTCAAGTTCTTCGTCACTTTTAACTTCGCGAAGCTCATCAATAAGCTTATCTGTATTTACGGTTGTGAGCAAAACACCCTTGAGCATTTTTCTGTAAACCTTGAGCTGAGAAACCGTAAGACGGTCACTTTCAACCATAAGAGTCTTTACACCAAACCTTCTGCAAAGCTCAGGCAACTGCTCGGAAGCTTTTTTCAATTCTGCAACCTCACAACACCTGACAACATTCTGTGCTTCCTCGATGTATCGGCTGTCCGTAAGGAAAACCGAACCGTTTTTTGTTGCGAGTAAAATTCCGTCACTTGAATTAAAGGACGTAAAATATCTTCTGTTTGTTTCCGAAACGATGAGCACACCGTCAACTGACTTTGGCAAAGATGATACAAGTTTATCTAACATAAAACCAGACCTTTCATAAAAAACAGGCAGTTACCTGCGCAACTGCCTGATGCTTTAATTTTGCGTATTACTCAACATATCCCATACGGCCCTGAAGCTCATCTGACATCTGCTGCTTCTTTTCTTCAGTTATATTTCCCCCGAGGGTATATGAATAATCGTAAACAGGATTTGTTTGCATAAGGTTTCTGTTTTTCTCCAGATAATCCTCAAGAGTGCAGATAAATCTTGCAGGGTTTCCCGCATAAACTGTATTGTCGGGAACATTTTTGGTGACAACACTTCCTGTTCCGATAATGCAGTTGTTACCAACACTCACACCCGGCATAATCGTTGCATCCGCACCAACGAAAACATTATTTCCTATCGTTATTTTTCCGACCTTCGTGTAGCCGAGATGTTTTTTCGTGCTTGCGTCGTGAGCAAGGAGATAAACATTAGGCGCAAAAACAACATCATCGCCAATTGAAATGAGCCAACAGTGGGAAACGTCAATCCTCGGCTTTTCTGCCTTGAAATTTTTTCCTACTTTCATTCCCATTGCCTGCATCTCCCAGATAGCTTTACCGTAATCAACGCCGAGCCATGAACGGATTACATCCCTGATTCTATTGATCAGCTTCATAGTTGACCTCCTTATCTCTTTTACAAAAACAGGCAGTTACCTGCGCAACTGCCTGAAACTGTTAATTTTGACTTAAGCTTTGCCGCCGCAACCAAGAACTGTGTTGATCTTGTGCTCAACCATACCCTGAATTGCTTCACGGGCAGGCTTGAGATACTGTCGCGGGTCGAAGTGGTTCGGGTTCTCCACCAGATGCTTTCTTATTGCTGCTGTCATTGCAAGACGGAGGTCAGAGTCAATGTTGATCTTGCAAACTGCCATCTGAGCTGACTGACGGAGCATTTCCTCGGGAATGCCGATAGCATCGGGCATCTCACCGCCGTAGTTATTGATCATTTCAACAAACTCAGGAAGAACTGATGATGCACCGTGAAGAACGATCGGGAAACCGGGAAGCTTCTTTGAAACTTCTTCGAGGATATCGAAGCGAAGCTGCGGCTTCTGGCCGGGCTTGAACTTGAATGCGCCGTGGCTTGTGCCGATAGCAATAGCAAGCGAGTCAACACCTGTACGTGTTACGAAATCATAAACCTGCTCCGGATTTGTATATGAAGCGTCTTCAGCTGAAACATTAACGTCATCTTCAACACCTGCAAGCTGACCAAGCTCACCTTCAACCGTTACGCCGCGAGCGTGAGCGTAATCAACAACCTTCTTTGTAAGAGCAACATTCTCTTCGTAAGGAAGGTGTGAACCGTCGATCATAACTGATGTGAAGCCGCCGTCGATGCAGCTCTTACATGTTTCGAAGTCAGGACCGTGATCAAGGTGAAGTGCGATGGGAAGACCTGTCTCCTCAACTGCAGCCTCAACAAGCTTTACGAGGTATGTGTGATTTGCGTAAGCTCTTGCGCCCTTAGAAACCTGAAGGATAAGGGGAGCATTGAGCTTTTTACCTGCTTCAACGATACCCTGGATGATTTCCATATTGTTTACGTTGAAAGCGCCAATAGCGTAGCCGCCTTCATAAGCAGCTTTGAACATTTCTTTTGTATTAACAAGTGGCATTTGTATCACTCCTAATATTTTACATGTAGATAATTATATCATTTTCACACCGTTTGTCAACGTTGCAACAAAGAAATTTTTATTCTTTATCGGCAATAACAAAAAGATTGATTATATACATCGGTTGTGATATTATAAATGTATGTTTTATTGATATAAAAACATTGCCGCAGAAACTGCGACAATGCTGTAAATCTTATTTATACAAGTTTAATCTTTTCGCCTTTGCAGGAAAGTGCAGAATAATCAACTTCACCGTCCACAACGGTGTACGAATAAAAGCCGTTGCTGCAGGGGATGAACGCCTCGCCGTTGTATTCCGAATCAAGAATCTGCGTAAGGATTATCGTCTGATTTTCAAACTTCTCAAACATATAAACGCCCTTGGCGCTTGAACGGGTTATCATTTTGCTCGTGACATTTGTCGGAAGCTTGTAACCTCCGTCGCCTTTCGGGAATGAATAGTAGAAATAATTCATCTCGTCCCGACGTGCAACGCACAGCGCACCTTCGTCACATTCGGCATAGGTTATCAGCTCTTCGTGATAGCGGTAGGAAAAAGCTTCTTCAACAGAAACAAAACTGTAAAATTTATTTTCGATCGGAACAAACAATGAAACCGCAACAAAAATAACGGCAATAAATGCAGAAATCAGCGCGGATTTTCCCGTCTTCTTTGTAATCATCATAAGAATTACAAGCAAGAGGAAAAAGATAAAAATTCCTGCTGCCCATCTTATAGAATTAAAAATCATGTGCAAGCCCCCTGTTGCTTTTATGTTATCACAAGGCTTGTCAAAAGTCAATCAGCGGAGGTGCTTTATGGCTGAAGAAAAACGAAATAACGACAAAAGAATAAGCACCGTTGTAATCAATCTTGTCGCCTCGGCAATTAACGGAACAAAGCCTTGCGTGCAGATTGACTCTTCTGATTGGCAGGAAATAATCGACTTTGCTAAAAAGCAGAGTGTGCTTAACATAATCGCATATGCCTGCGAGAATCTTTCTGAAAAGCCCGATGCAAAAACGATGAAATTCCTCAAGGAATTCCGTATGCAGAAGATAGTTGTCGAGGCTCAGCAGGAAATTGAATTCTGCGACGCGATGGACAAGCTCGAAGAAATGGGCGCAAAGCATATGCCGCTTAAGGGTTATATTGTTAAAAACCTTTATCCTTCACCTGATATGCGCACGATGGGCGACCTTGACTTGCTTATAGAAAAAGAAAAATGTGACGAAATTGTCAGCGCTTTCGTTGCCGACGGTTTCACGAGCTGTGCCGAGGGCGATCTTCATTCAAATGTCGAAAGAGGAAACGCTTACATTGAATTTCACCGTTCAATGGTAAACGAAAAGCACGAAACTCTTTACGGATATTTCGGTAACGGATTTCACCGTGCAAAGCTTGCGGACGGTTATTCCTGCCGTTATGAGCTGACACACGAGGATTTATACATTTTCCTTATCGCTCACGTTGCAAAGCATTACCGCTACGGCGGCACGGGAATCCGCAGTCTGCTTGACCTTTATGTTTACCGTAAAGCATATCCCGATATGGACTACGATTACATTTCTGCAGAACTTGAAAAAATCGGCCTCCGCATTTTCGGAGAAAAGGTTGAAAAAATTGCAGACAATTGGTTCTCCGGCAATTTCAACGGAGAGTACGATACCGTTTCTTCATACATTGTTTCAGGCGGAGTTTACGGCGACGAAAATGCACCGCTTCTTATTGAATTCATAAACGAAAGTCAGGGCTCAATCAAAACAACAAAAATCAAAAAATGGTTTGAAACTGTTTTGCCCGGAAAAGAGCTTATGACAACACGATATCCCATTCTAAAAAAATTCATCTTCCTTCTTCCGCTTTTCTGGATTGTGAGATTTTTTGACACACTTATCCGCACTCCGCAGAATTTCAGAAAAAGTGTTAAAGATACGACGAATATTATGATGATAAACGATGACCTTGTCAACGCTCAGCGTGAGTCGGGAATTGATAAGCTTTGACATTCATATGAGGAGACTTTATGAATAATAATTTTCAGCTCAGAAAAGACTTTACCTGCACAGCACACACGGGTTGCGTAGGGACACAAGACAATTCACTTGAATCGATTGATGCCGCCGTGAGATACGGAGCAGACATCGTTGAATTTGACCTGAACTTCACTGCTGACGGAAAAGCTGTGCTTTCGCACGATGCACCTCAGGGAAACGAAATTTCGCTTGACGAAGCATTCAAAAAGATTGCATCTTTTGAAAACCTCAAGGTCAACGTTGATGTTAAAACTACAATGAATCTTGAAGTCGTTAAACCTCTTGCGGAAAAACACGGCATACTCGACAGGATTTTTTACACGGGCATTGACAAAAATATGGTTGAAGATGCAAAAAATAAAAGCCCCGGGGTCACCTACTTTCTCAACACAAACGTAAGAAAATTTCAGACAAAAAAATATCTCACCAAGCTCGTTGGTGAAGTGCGCGATTGCGGTGCAGTCGGAATTAATTTCAACAAAAAAAGTGCGACAAAAAAGCTTGTTAAATTCTTTCAGGAAAACGGACTTCTTGTTTCAATCTGGACTGCAAACAACGAAAAGGATATTCTCCGTCTTCTTTCACTTTCACCCGATAACATAACAACAAGACGACCTGACATAATGGCAGAAATTCTCCAAAAAAAGTAAAGGAATGTTTAAAATGGATTTTTCACTTCAGGAAAAAGCAAAAGAAAATATAATCGTTGTTGCTCACCGCGGTGCATCGGGCGGCAACATTCCGTGCAACACACTTGCATCGTACGAAATTGCGCTCAAGCAGGGTGCCGATATGATTGAAGTTGACGTGAACAGCACGCTTGACCATCAGCTTATACTGTTTCATCCGGGCATGGAAATCCCTCACCTTAACATGCCTGTATACCTTCCCCTGCTCAACTACAGCGCAGTCAAAAAATTTCGCTACGTCAACGCAGATAATACTCCCACTCAATTCAAAATCGCAAACTTTGACGAATTCCTTGAGCAGTTCAAGGGACGTTGTTTTATCAACATAGACAAATTCTGGGGCAATCCGCGAAGAATTTACAACGCAATCAAAAAGCACGATATGGTTGATCAGGTTCTCGTCAAAAGCAGTGTAAACGAAAAAGTGCTCAAGGTGCTTGAAGACCTTTGCCCCGAGCTTCCGTTTATGCCGATCGTCAAGGACGTACATAACGCTCACGAAGCTCTTATGAAAAGAAACATAAACTACGTCGGTGTTGAGTGTGTTTTTGCAAAAGACACCGCACCGATTGCGCAGGATGATTTCATCGAAAAGATGCACAATGACGGTAAACTCGTCTGGATGAATTCAATCATTTACGACCGCAAGGATCAGATCTGTGGCGGTCACAGCGACGACACAGCTCTTACGGTTTCTGAGGATGAGGGCTGGGGCTGGATTGCAGATAAAGGAGCAGACTTTATCCAGACTGACTGGACAATGATGCTTATCGATTACCTTAAGAGAACAGACAGGTATTATAAATAAAAAGCATTAAATCCTAACAGATGCTTAACGAGCGATTTAAAAATCGCCCGTTAATTTTTATTTTGCACCACCCCGACAAATTCGGGTTTGTGGAGCAAAGGTTGCACCTTTGCAATGAATAATGAATGATGAATATTGAATAATTGTGGGTCTGCGACGCTGAAATTATAGCACACGACTTTAGTAAAGCGAGTAGGGACGGGCGTCCTCGACCGT